>JANWLJ010000079.1 GCA_025450955.1 Polyangium sp. (in: bacteria)
GCAGGCTCGGGATCAGGCTGGCGCCGTTTTGCGAGAGGTATTGAAACAGCCCCTCGGTGGCGCGGAGCTGGATCGCGCTCTCGTGCCGCTCGGCCGTCGTAAAGCCGCCCGGGATCGGCTGCACGCACGAGCATCCCTTCGACGCGCAGCCCATGATCGAGAGCAGCCCCACCGCCGCCAACGCCGTTCGCCATCTGAACTTCATTCGTCCCTCCGGGCGCGAGAATACACCAATCGAATTTTCAATAAGTGTCGCCGTCGGTGCGGATCGGGCCAACCGCGTGTATGCTTGCCAAAATGGGATGCAGCGGGTGCACGAAGTCCGAGGGGTGCGAGGCGGAGAAGGGGCCGCAGCGCAGCATCATCGACCAGACCCTGGAGACCATCTATCCCGGGCGGATCTGGGGCTCGCCCGACGATGAGGCGCGCTTTTTGGCCGGGGTCTCGCCGCGCGAGGTCAAGCGCCTCGGGCACGGGCTGGCGACCGCGACCCGCGCTCCCACCTTCTACCGGCCGGGCGGGCCGGACGATCTGTGCGACTTCGTCTACGTGCTGTGCATCGGCCGCGCGCCGGCGCTCCTCGACGTGCGCGACGGGCTGGCCGCGCCCGAGGGCGATCGGGTGCGCGAGCGCTACCTGCGGGTCTGCTTCTCCACCATCGCCCGGGTCGCCTGCGTGCAGGAGGTGGCGATGGAGCTCGACGCGCACGGCGGCGAGGTGGTGATCCGCGAGCTGCCGCAGCCGGGGGTCTACGACGCGCTTTTGCTCAAGCGGATGCGCAGCATCGTCGACCTCGTCGAGGCGAGCGACCTCGAGCACCTCGACTTCGGGATGGTCGACAAGCCGGTGGTCGACGGGCAGCCGGGCGATTACCTCGAGCGGTATGGCGTCGAGCCGACGATCGCGAACTATCTCTTCTTCGCGCAGCCGGCGCGGGTCACCACCACCACCGTGCTATCCGCCGGCGAGTCGGGGATCGCTCCCGGCCAGGGCGGAGAGCGCCGCGTAGCACCATAGCGCGGCGAGCGCGAGGCTGACCGCGCGGCAGAGCTCGAGCGCGATCGCGGCGTTCGGCGAAGCGTGGTGGGCGGCGATGGTGAGCACCAGCGCGCCGAGGGTGAATGGCGAGGTGGCGACCGCGAGCGCGAGCGCCAGCCGGATAAGCGAGGGCAAGCGGCGCAGGGAGAGCTCGCAGCCGCGAACCAGCGACGGGGCGGCGCGGGCGCCGCGGGCCGCCAGCACGATCGCGACGCGGGTGGCGGCGAAGACGAAGAGCGAGAGCGCGAGCGCGGGCGCGGTGACGAGCGCGCCTGCAAATGCGCCGCGCACCGTCGAGATCCCCACTATTTTCGTGAGCGCCAGCCCGACTCCGACGAGCAGCATGCTGTAGAGGAGGAGCTCGAGCGCGCGCAAGGTGACGATCGCCGGCGTGCAGGCGAGGCCGCGCCAGACCGGATTTCTCCTGGCGCGGCGTCCCGGTCCGGCGTAGGCGACGAGCGCGCAGGCGCGGCCGAGCTCGGCGAAGAGCGCCGCGAAGCCGAAGCCGGCGAGCGCGAGGAAAAGCGCGCGGCCGAACAGCCCGCCAGCTCCGCGCTCGATCGAAAGCTGCGCGAGCGACCACGCGCGCGCGGCCGCCGCCAGGCTCGCCGAAAGCGCCACTCCCGAGGTGAGCGCGGAGGCCGAGGTGATCCCCGGCCACTCGGTGAGCGCCACCCAGCCGCCCCATACCGCCTGCCGCGCGCTCATCGCCACGGGCGATCTCTATCACGGCTGCGCGCGCGCGATCAGCGCGCGGCGGGGCCGGTCAGGTGATGGCGGCGGCAGGCCTGCCGGACGTCACCGTCCCAAAGGTCGCGCGCCTGCTCGGCGTCGATGAACGCGCGCCGGACCTCGGCCAGGCCCGCCTGGGTCGAGAGCTTGGGATTGTCGATCACCCGCACCGACGCGCGGCAGGCCTCGAGCAGCTTGTCGAGCGCCTGCACGTACTCGGCGGCGAGCGCGCGCGCTTCGGCGGTCGCGGTGGTCACCTGCTCGGCCTGTTTGCGCAGCTGCAAGATCGCCGGGATGGTCTGCGCGACCAGGAGCTGCCGCGCCTCGGCGGGGGCGAGCCCGGGCGACTGACCGAGCCGCGCCACCTCGACGAGGATCGGCTGCTCGCGTGCGCGCAAAGGCGGCAGCGTGGTCTCGACGTAGCGGGTGAGATCGCGCTGCTCGGGCGAGCGCTCGAGCCGATGGACCAAAAGACCGATCCCGGCCGCGAACGCCGCGAGCAGACCGAAGCGCACCAGCCTCAGCCAGTCGAATCGCGACTTGCCGCCGGCCATGTTACGCGACGGCGCGCAAGAACTCGGCGACCCGGCCGGTGACCTCGGCGGGCCGCTCGATCGGCGCGGTGTGCGAGCCGTCCGGCACCACGAACAGCTCCGAGCCGACGATGAGCTGGTGCATCTCTTCGGACAGATGCGCGGGGGTGAAGCCGTCGCGCTCGCCCGAGACGATCAGCGTCGGCACGGTCACCTGCGAGAGCACCTCGCGCGCCGAGTGGCGGCCGGCGGCGGCGAGCATCTCGATGAACAGCCGCGCGTCGATGCGCGCCATGTGCTCGAGGTAGGGGAAAAAATCTTCGCGCCGGATGAGCGCGCCGTTGAGCTCGAAGCGGGTCGCGATCTGATACGACAGCTCGGTCGGCAGGATGCTGCGCCACACGCTCGCGACCATCCCGGGGATGCGGTCGACCGCGAACTTCACATAGGGCAGCACCTGCTCGAGCGTGCGCTTGCCTTTGAAGGTGCGAAGCGGCGTGCCGTACGAGCCGCACAAGAGCGCCAGGCCGCGCGCCCGCTCGGGATGGCGGCGATACCCTTCGAGGCAGACCTGCACGCCCATCGAGTGGCCGGCGAGGATGGCGGGCGTTCCGTCGCCGAGCGCGGCGTCCATCACTCCGGCCAGATCATCGGCGAGATCGACGATGTCGACCCGCAGCCGATCGCGCGGCGGCGGAGTTCGGCCGTGGCCGCGATAGTGCCAGCGCACCACCCGATGGGTCTGGCGCAGCTCGGCCTCGAGATACTTCCAGACGTAGCCGTCGCAGCCGATGCCGTCGCACAGCACGATCGCCCGAGCGCCCTCGGGGCCGGTCACCCGATACCAGACCGGCGTGTCATCGCGACCGACCGCGAATCCTTGACGATCGATGTACGAGGGCAATGCGGACGGTGCCGTTGCGTTCGCCGTCGGGTTCGCGTGCGGTTCAGCCCGCGTGTCGGAGTCAGCGCTACTCTGCGGCACCGCGCTCGTCGTCTTCGCCCGGGAACTCATTGACTGATGGATACTTCATGATGTCCTTGCGGGCGAGCTTCCAGGCCTTCTGGACAATCCAGGAGAGCGAGCGGTCCTGCCGCGCCGCCTCGTCTTGGATCTCCTTCAACATCTCTTCCGGAAAATAAAGACTCTGCTTACGCTTATCGGACCCGGCCATGGCTCCTCCGCAACGGGGCTCTTCGAGGATTGTGCGCTAAGCAGCGTAGCTTTCCTACACCGATTCTGTCAAGCGCGCGCGACGTCGTGCAAGAAGGCGCGCATTCGCTCTCTTACGGCCCTTTCGCCGGGGCCGAGCACTTCGGCGAGGAAGCGCTCCATCTCGAACGGATCGCGAAAGGTCCGGCGCGAGGGATTGTTCGCCACCCGCATCACCCGCTCGACCTGCAGGCTGAAGGTGGCGTGGCCGGGCGCAAGCAGGACTGCGCTCCGCTCGAGGTGGGCGTTGCCCTTCGACAGCAGGCTGATCATTTCGGCCGCGACCTCGGGCGCCATCACGTGCGCCCCGCGCCAGTCGGCGCAGATCACCGCGTGCGGTCCGGCGACGGTGAACGCCTGCCGGAGCGCCTCCCAGAACTGGGTGACCGCATCGATCGATCGGAGCCCGTTCAGGCGCGCCTCGACCAGCCGGCCGACGCGACATTCGGCGGTATAGTCCATGGGCCTTCAGTGTAACGGATGGCGCGGAGGAGCCGGAGGTTACTTATTCGGCTGCGGAGTCATCCGCAGATACGGGCGCAGCTCGCGGAAGCCCTTCGGGAAGCGCTGCTTGAGCTCGGCCGGATCGGTGATCGCGGGCGAGATCACCACCTCGCCGCCGTCCTTCCAGTTGGCGGGGGTCGCGACCTTGTGGCTGTCGGTGAGCTGCAGCGAGTCGAGCACGCGCAGGATCTCGTCGAAGTTGCGTCCGGTCGAGGCGGGGTAGGTGAGCATCGCGCGGACCTTCTTCTGCGGGTCGATGAAGAAGACCGAGCGGACGGTCAGAGTGTTATTGGCCTCGGGGTGGATCATCCCGTAGAGGTTCGAGACCTTCTTGTCCGCGTCGCCGAGGATGGGATAGTTCATCTTGACCTTCTGGGTCTCCTCGATGTCGCCGAGCCACTTCTTGTGGGAGTCGACGGGATCGACCGAGACCGCGATCACCTTGCAGTGGCGCTTCTCGAAGTCCGGCTTGGCGCGGGCCACGTAGCCGAGCTCGGTGGTGCACACCGGCGTGAAGTCCTTCGGATGTGAAAAGAGGACGCACCAATCGTTGCCCATCCACTGATGGAACTGGATGGTGCCCTCGGTCGACTCTTGGGTGAAGTCCGGCGCGGTGCTGCCAAGCTGGATCGACATGCTCAGGCCTCCTGGCTCATCTCTGATGAGGCGACTCATGTAGCGCTGCGTGCTAACATCGTCAAGACGACCTATGAAAATCGGGGCCACCAAGATCGACGGCAGGGTTTCGCGCGCGCAGAAACAGCGAGAGGTGCGGCGCGCGGCGATGCTGGCGGTCGCCCGGCAGATTTTTTCCGACAAGGGCTATCACGCCACCAGCATCGACGATCTGATCGCCGCCGCCGGGGTCGCGCGCGGCACCTTCGATCTCTACTTTCAGTCCAAGCGGGCGATCTTCGACGAGCTCCTCGACGAGCTGTTTCAGACCCTGGTCGGCGTGGTCCACCGGATCGACGTCGGGCCGGGCGCGCCGCCGCCGGCCGAGCAGATGAACGCCACCGTCGAGCTGGTGTTCGGCACGCTGCTCGAGAACCGGGCGCTCGCCCGCATTCTTCTGCGCGAAGCGGTCGGCATCGACGCCGACTTCGATCGCAAGCTGGCCGAGTTCTACGGGCGCATCGAGAACCTGATCGTGCAGGCGCTCGAGACCGGGACCGAGATGGGGCTGGTTCGCCCGTGCGACGCGCAGGTGGCCGCCCGCTGTGTGCTCGGGGCGATTAAAGAGCTGGTCCACCACGCCTTCGTCGAGCGCGATCCGGCCGAGGCGGACCTGCTCAAGCTCGGCCACGAGCTGATCGCATTTACCTTGAACGGCCTGCTGGTCGCGCCTTGACGTTCGGTAAGACTCTGGCTATTATGGCCGTTCACCGTACGCCCGACCGTGCAGAAGGAGCGTTAGGGGCACGACGATGACGGCCAAGAGTCCAGAGGGTCTGAAGAAAAAAGATCTCAAGCGCTTCCGTGAGCTTTTGCACGAGAAGAAGGCGGAGATTCTCAAGAACGCGAAGCGGACTCTCAACGAGGATATGACCCTCGACGCCGACGATTTGCCGGATGAGATGGACCTCGCTTCGTCGGAGTATTTGCAGTCCTTCACCTTCCGGCTGCGCGGCCGCGAGAAGACCTTCCTCAAGAAGATCGATCACGCGCTCGCCAAGATCGACGAAGGCACCTTCGGCATCTGCGAGGAGTGCGAGGAGCCGATCTCGATCAAGCGCCTCGAAGCGCGGCCCGAGACCACGCTCTGCATCCGCTGCAAAGAAGATCAAGAGCGCATGGAAAAAGCGTACGGCTGAACGTTCGCCGACCTTCGCTCGATCTTCCTTCGATTCAGTCGATTCACTCGAAAAGTCCGGCCAGCTCGAGCATCAGCTTGGGGACGTCTTCGGTTTTGCAGAAGACGCGGATGCCGGGGCTCACCTCGGCGATCAGCCGCTCGAGGCCGGTGCCGTCGAGCGCGTGGGGGTCGACCTTGGCGCGCGCGAGCGCCGAGCCGAGCAGCCCCTCGACGGTGATGCGGCTGGCGTAGCGGAGCAGGATCTCGCGGAGCTGTTCGTACGCGTTCGGGGCGGCGTGCCGAGGCTGAATCATATGAATAGAGTCACCTTCCCGGAGGCGGCGCGGTCGATGAAGGTGGCGGCGCCGCAGCGGCTCAGGTGCGGGTAGTCGATCAGCTCCTCGTCCTTGAAGCCCATCACACCCATCGACATCTCACAGGCGTAGATGATGACACCGAGCTCGCCGGCGGTGGCGAGCAGCGCCTCGGGGGAGGCGACGTTTTTCTGGGTCATGATCTTGCGCATCATGATTGGGCCCATGCCGGCCATGTGCATCTGCGAAAGCGGCAGCTTGCGGGTGCCGCGCGGGAGCATCCAGCCGAACATTTTTTCGATCAGCGTTTTTTTCGCCTTCTTGCCGGCGTCGCGTAACGCGGACAGGCCCCAGAAGGTGAAGAACAGCTCCACCTCCATCCCCGAGGCGGCGGCGGTGGTGGCCAGCACCAACGACGCGATGATGCGATCGAGCGAGCCGGAGAAGACCACCATCGAGAGGCGATTCTGGCGCGCGTCGGCCTCGACCTGGCCGAGGCGGGTCTGCATCTCGGCGAGCTGAAGCGCGAGCGGCTGCGTCGCTGCTTGTGGCTCGGGGGGCATCAGCGCCCCGCCTTGCGCACGGTGGCGCGGAAGTAGCCGTCTTCGGGACCGACCGCGACCAGCTCGTTCTTGGTCTGGCGGCACCAGGCCTCGACGTCGCTCGGAAACGCGCGGTCATCGGCCATCACCACGACCTCTTCGCCGGCGGCGGCCTGTTTGATCTCGCGGGAGAGCTCGACGATCGGCATCGGGCAGCTCTTTCCACGTGCATCGACGGTGCGCGCGACCATGAAAACCTCCGCTCCTCAGTGTAACACTTTGTCAGGTCGCGTCGAAGCCGCGCGCCATCGCCGCGCGCAGCCGGTGCACCCCGTCGGTCTCGCCGAGCACGATGAGCGCCATCCCCTCTGAGATCTCGGTCTCCGGGCCGGGGTTGTAGAGGAAGCGGCCGGGCTCGTCGCCGCGCGGCCGCTCGCGCAGCGCCACCACCAAGAGGTTCGTGTACTGGCGGATCTGCGCGTCGGCGAGCGGCTTGCCCGAAAGCGGCGAGCCCGAGGGCACGGTCACCTCCTCGATGCGCAGGTTCTTCTCTTTGTCGCGCAGCATGAGATCGAGAAATTCGACCACCTGCGGGCGAATCATCTCCGAGACCATGCGCGAGCCGCCGATGAAGGCGGGGTTGACCACGCAGTCGGCGCCGGCGTGGCGCAGCTTGTCGGCGGCCTTCACGTCGACGCCCTTGGCGACGATCTTGAGCCGCGGGTTGAGCTCGCGCGCGGTGACGACGATGAAGAGGTTCATCTTGTCGTCGGTGAGCGCGGCGACCAGACCGCGGGCGCGGCGAATCCCGGCGCGCTCGAGCACCGCGTCCTCGGTGGCGTCGCCTTGCAGCGTCGGCAAGAGCCCCGCCGAGAGCGTCTGCGCGCGCTCGAGGTGGCGCTCGTCGACGTCGATCGCGACCACCGGCCAGCCGGTCGAGATCAGCTCCTCGACGACGTGGATGCCGGTGGTGCCGACGCCGCAGACGATGATGTGATCGGTCAAGGCTTCGAGCGTGCGCGCCATCCGTTTCCTCATTCGTCCCTTGGAGAACTCGCCCTCGATGAAATAGGTGGTGAACGCCGAGACGCAGTAGAGCGCCACCCCGAGGCCGACCAGCAGCACCGCCACCGTGAAGACCCGCGCGCCCGGCACCCGGGCCAGGTGCGGCAGCTCGGCGAAACCGACGGTGGTGATGGTGGTGACGGTGAAAAACGCGCAGTCGGCCAGGCTCCACGGATTGCGCGGCAGGTAGGCCTCGCCGAGCGACCAGAAGCCGAAGGTGCCGAGGAGAAACACCGCGCCGAGCGCCAGCGTGGCGACCAGGATCCGCTCGCGCAGCTTGAACCCCGGCTCGTTCGGCACGATCCACCATACCGCAAAACCGGCGCGCCTTGACGCCCTCGCCGCCGGCCGGCATGCTTGCGGCGCGATGCGCCCGGTCCTGTTTCATCTGCCGCTCGGAATCCCGATCTACAGCTATGGGGTGATGCTCGGGCTGTCGCTGGTGGTCGGCTGGTATCTCACGCTCGGGCTGTGCGTGCGGGACGGCATGGATCGGGAGACGATGGGCTCCTGCTACGTGTGGACCGCGGTCTCGGCGGTGCTCGGCGCGCGGCTGCTCTACGTCCTCACCAACCTCGACCGGTTCGATCATTTGATCGACATGTTCAAGGTGAACCAGGGAGGCCTGGTCGCCTACGGCGGATTCATCGGCGGATTTTTGGGCTCGCTGGTGTTTTGCCGGATCAAGAAGGTGCGGCTGCTCGCGTGGGCCGACTGCGCGGTGCCGTCCTTGTGCACTGGCCTCATGATCACCCGCATTGGCTGCTTTCTTTATGGCTGCGACTTCGGCGCGCCGTGGAACGGGCCGTGGGCGGTGCGGTTTCCCGCCGGCTCGCCCGCGTTCAATCAGCAGCGGATGCTCGGGCTACTCGGGCCGAGCGCGACCCAGTCGCTGCCGGTTCATCCCGCGCAGCTCTACGAGTCGCTAAACGGGTTGGTGCTGCTCTGCCTGCTGCTCGTCATCCGTCGCTATCGCAAATTCTCGGGGCAGATGTTCGTCGCCTTCACCATGGGCTATGGCGTCTTGCGCTACTACGTCGAGGTGCTGCGCGCCGATCCGCAGCGCGGCAGCATCGGGCCGTTTTCGACTTCTGAATTCATCGGCATCGTCACCTTCGCCGCCTGCCTCGCGCTCTACGCCTGGCTCTATGCGCGCTACCGGCGCGATCCCGCCTCGATGCAGCTCTGGCGAGAAGGGCGCGCGCTCGTCACCGAGCCCGTCGTCGCGCCGCCGGTGGTCAACCCGAACGCGGCCCGGCGCCGGCGCAAGAAGCGGTAACCGGCGGCGCGCCCGATGCTCTAATACCTCGCCACTCTGAATGTGACCGATGGCTCGAATTTGCGAAATAGGCGAGGTATTCGTCGATCCCACGGGGCGTGCCGCCCCGCCCCGTCGGCAAAGCCGTCGGGGTCCCCACCCCTGCTCACGGCGCGACTCCGCGCCGACGGCGCCTTTGGCGCCTCGGTCAACGGATCAAAACTACTGTGTCACAGTACTAGTCGCCGCCGTTGGGCTCGCCTCGCTCCGTCCCGGTTCGCCTCTGCTGTAAATCTCCCCGCCTTTTCAGACCTTTCCCGTTGATCGTGCCGCGGTCTCCGTGATATAAACGAGCCCGCTTTGGTCCAGGCTTTTCCCCTGTGAACGTGTGAGGATACGGTTCATGGAACTCCGCCAGGAGATCAAGCAGCGTCTGCGCACGGCCCGTAGTTGGCCGGGGCTCATCGAAGAGCTCGAGAAGGAAGTCGAGCAGATCGAGGGCAAGGAGCAGAAAGCAGCCAAGCTGTTCGAGCTGGGCGAGCTCTGCGAGGACCTGTTTTTGCGCAAAGACCGCGCGATGGTCCACTACCAGGCGGCGTTCAAGCTGTCGCCACAGGACGCGCGTGCGCTCGAACGCGCGCGGCAGATCTATCGCGAGATGGGGAATCTGGACATGGTGTCCACGCTCCTCGGGCTCGAGCTCAAGGTCACCACCGACGAGAAACAGCGCGCGCTCATCGAAGGCCGCTGGGGTGTGACGCTGCTCGATCTCGGCAAGCGTGACGCCGCGCTGCCGCACCTCGAGACCGCCGCCGAGGCGCGGCCCGACGATCGCGAGCTCTCCGACGCGCTGGCGGCGGCGAGCTACGACAAGGAAGATTGGCTGGGCGAGGTCGAGCGGCTGCAGACCCAGGCCGAGAAATCGGACTCGGGATTGGCGGCGCGGATCTGGCTCAGGGTGGCGCGCATCTATCGGCTCGAGGGCGTCACCGACGACGCGTACGTCGGCGCGCTCGGCCACGTGGTGCAGAACGAGCCGCAGCAGGAGCAGGCGAATTTTCTCCTCGAAGGCGCGCTCGGCGCGGCCAAGCGCTGGGACGACATCGTCAAGCTCCACGAGAAGCGGATCTACGCCGCGGCCGACGAGCGCGATCAGGCCGAGCTGTGCCGGACCTTCGCGTCGATGTGGGCGCTCCGGTGGAACGACGTCGATCGCTCGGCGGCGTTTTATCGTCAGGCGCTCGAGAAATATTACGGCGACGGGTTCAGCCAGGGCGCGCAGTTCCCCGGCCACCTCGCGGCGTTCAGCTTCTTGCGCGAGATCGACGGACAGAAGTTCAAGGAAAAAGCCGAGTGGCAGAAGCTGCTGCAGCTCGCCGACCTCGGCATGCGCGCCGGGCTCTCCGACGACGAGCAGGCGATCCTTGCCACCCAGGCGGCGGTCATCTCGTGGAAGGAGATGAAGGACGAGGAGCGCGCGCGCGGCTACTTCGATCGGGTGCAGAAGATCAATCCCGAGTCGGTGGAGCTGCACGCGTTCATGAGCGCGCATGACATGGTGGCAGGGGATAAGCCATCGGTGCAGCAGAAGGCGAGCGCGCTCATGGCGGCGCTCGGCGGCGAAGCGGTGCCGGCCAACGGCCACGGGATCAAGCCGGAGAAGCACGAGGCGAAGATCGAGCCGGTGCACGCCGAGCCCGAGCCGAAGGTGGA
>JANWLJ010000080.1 GCA_025450955.1 Polyangium sp. (in: bacteria)
ATCCCGCCCTTTTTGACCGGAGCGGCCTTGGGCTGATCGTCGTCGAGCTGGACCGGCGGCCCGCCGCCGAACATCGCCAGCACGATCTCGCCCGCCTTCTGCTGATAGGCAGTCAGGTTCTGCAGCGCATCGACGGTGGTGCGCCGCTCGCCGAGAAGCCCCTTCAAGATCTCCACGTGCTTGCGAAAGTCGCCGAACTCTTTCCGCTGCGCCAAGGTCGGGTGGTTCACCTCGACGTCGGCCGCGATCTCGGCCTGCATCTCGACGATGAGCTGCATCTCCTCGAAGATGTTCCGCAGGTCGAGCTGGTCGGCGGCGTGCAGCGTCGAGACCGACAGCACCGCCGAGAGCGCGTCGTGCGCGGTTCCGACCTTGCCGTCGCGCGCCATGTGAAACAGCCCGCGGCGCATCGCGTTCAACATCGCCGCCACCCGATGCCGGGTGGTCGGATCGAGGAACGAGCCCGCCACTCCCGCGTGCGGCACGAAGCGCAGATCGATCTCGTTGGCGCGCGGATCGTGCGGATCGCGCGCGTCGCGCACGCGGGTCGCGTTCTTCTCGAGCAGGATGCGCGCGAGCTCGACCTCCTGCTTGATGTCCGGCGCGGTCTGCGAGATCTCGACCTTGCACCCCTCGAGCACCCGGCGGTGCCCCTTGTACTCGAGGTTCTCTTTGTAGGCGATGAAGTCGGTGAGCTCCTCGACGAACCGCAGCACCACATAAAGCGTCTGCGGCAGCTTGTACTCTTCGGGCACGATGTTCTTGATCTGGGTCTCCCACAGCACCAGATCGTGCCCCTGCCCGTCGATGGCGTAGCCCGGCTGCACCTCGATCGACAGATCGCCGCGCGCGCGCGCCATCACCTTCAGCTCGCCAGCATGTCCGGCCACCACGCCCGGCGCGTGACACAGCCGATTGTGCAGCTTGCGCTTGTCGAGGTGGTAGCGCTCGGCGTCGTTCCAATCGTGCTCGGTGGTGAGGAACCCCTTGAAGAAGTTGATCCTCTTATAGCCCTGCGCCTTGACCTCTCGTTCCGTCGCCATGTGCAAACCTCGTGGGGGTTACTTCTTGGGCGGCTTCTTGTCACTTGCCCCTTCGGGCGGTTTCTTTTCGGCTTTGGTCTCCGGCTTCGGCTCCGGCTGCGCGGTCGGAATCCCGAGCTGGGTCTTCTTGTCGTCGTCTTTATTCTTCGGCGCCTCGGTGGCCGTGGTCTTCGGCGCCTCAGTGACCGTCGTCTTGTGCGCCTCGGTGACGGTGGTCTTGGGCGGCTCGCTGACGGTCGTCTTCGGCGCCGCGGCCACCGTCGTCGTCTTGGTCTTTTGGGGCGCCTCGGTCATCATCGTCTTGGCCGCGGACAGCTCGTCGACGGCCTTGAGCGCCTGGGTATCGGTGACCGCCTCCATCTGCCGCGCGCTCGCGCCGAAGCCGCCGGCCGCGTCGGAGCGGACCTCCTTGCCTTCGACCGGCGCGGTGTCGGCGCGCGGCGCGCCTGCGAGCGCCGGCCGGGTGCGCGGCGCCGAACGAAAGCCGTCGTCGGCCTCCTCCTGGCTCTCGACGCGCGCCCGCTCGCGCTCCGGCTCGCGGCCCTGTTGATCGAGCACCCGCTGCAGCTCCTCTTCGCTGGTGATCGCCTCGGACTCGCCGGTGCCGATGCCGATTCCCGAGTGGGTGCCGATCACCATCAGCTCGCGCAGCTCGTCCTTCTTCTCCTCGCTGGCGAAGCGCAGGTAGTACTGGGTGTTGGCCGGCTTCTCCATCTGGATGATCTCGTGAATGCGGATCACCGCCTCCGGCGAAAGATCTTTGTACGAGACCGGCATCTCGACGACGAACGTGTGCGCCAGGTTGACCGGCGGCAGCACCACCGTATCGACCGCGATCTCCGAGGTAACCCCGACGCGCCAGCCGCGGAACGGCCAGACGTTCTCCTGCAGCGTCGGCTCGTGGCCGGTGAACAGCGAGATGAACAGCTTGAGCCCCTTGACGGTGCCGCGAATGCGATAGAGCTCGATCGCCTTTTTGATCAGGCGCCGCTTCTTGGTGATCGGCCAATCCTCCTCGATCACCATCGCCGACCACGAAGCCAGCCACGGCAAAAAGCTCTCCGGCGCCTCGTAGGGATCGAAGACGTGATGGACCGCGTCGAGCTGCTCTTCGATGCTCGAGAAGAGGTGCTGGATGATCCACAAGAGGTCGCGGACGAAGTTCTTGCCGTTCAGATCGGCGCGCTGATAGATCGCCGGCAGCCACTTGACGTAGCTCTCGCGCGAGATCCCGAGCGTGACCGGCTCGCCGGCGTAGATCATCTGCCCGCGCGACGGCTTCTGGGTGAGCACGGTGTCGCGCGCGTCGTAGCTCTCCATGAACACGACCGCGTTCACCGACAGCCCCGAGCTCTCGACGAGCAGCCGGGCCTTGCCGAGCGGCAGCCCGACCACCTCCGGCATGCGAACCAGTGCGCGCTGCTGCGAGATCATCTAGACGATCTCTTCCCGAACGCGCTCGACCACCGCGACGTTGACGAGGTAGATGAGCTCGGACGGCTCGAGCCGCACGTTCTCGACGGCGACCCGCCGGTCCTCGTCGAAGATGGTGATGTTGTCGATCACCTCGACGCCCGGCACCTCCTCGACCATGTGCGCGAGGTCGCTCTTGTAGACCGCGCGCCCGAACGGCCAGCCCTTGCCGTCGCGCCCACCGACCAGCGGGTGCAGATAGCGACGCAGCCGCTCTTCGATCTCGCGCTTGAGCCGCTCGGTCTGCCCGACGTTGCGCCGCACCAGCGTCACCTTGATCGAGATCTCGACGAAGCCGGGCTTGATCACCTCGACGATGGTGCCGACCAGCCGCCGCTCGTCGAGGTAGTTCTTGACCAGCCGCAAGAGCTCGGGCGCCGGCACCAGCCGCTTGGTGAGATCGAGGTTCTTGTCGTCGCCGCGCGGCACCACCGCGACCTGCACCTCGCCGTCGTGGCGCTGCGACGGCAAACACTTGACCCGCGCCACTCCCGTCGACGAGCGGAGCGCGAGCGACTCGTAGTCCTCGGTGGTCACCGCCCGGTCGCGGCTCTTGAGCGTGAGCGGCGCGCGCGCCTTGGCCTCGTCGATGGTCTCGGCGTCGGCGCCGCCGGCCGCCGGCAGCGCGTTGAAGCATTTGTCGACGTAGGCGATCGCGCGGGTGAGCTGGGTCAGGCTCATCGCGTTGACGTTGCCGCGCACGCCGCCGCCCACTTGATAGCGGCGCGCGATGATGTTGTTGCGGCCGGCGGGCGGCATCATCCCGCGGTTGCCGTCGCCGAACGAGATCTTTCCGGTGATCGGATTGCGCACGTAGTGACGCGCGCGCGGCCCGGAGTCGAAGAAGCTCTCGACCGCCCGCCAGCGCACCCAGAAGCCCTCTTCGCCGGCCTCTTTGTTGCCCGGCCGCACCGCCTCGTCGCCGAGATCGAGCGCGTCCTCGGGCGCCGGCTCGTCGACCTCGCGCACCTCGATCACCTCGCCGTCGAGCAGCGGCCCCTGCGCCACCCCGAAGGTCTGGATCGGCGTGCCGTCCGAGGAGCCGAGCACCTCGTCGCGGATGGTGACCACGTTGGCCGACTCTACGGTGTTGGTGAGCACGCGCTGGATGCGCGGCGGTTTGACGTAGCCGCCCATCTCCAGCCGCGCGCGGATCCAGTAGCGGTCCTCGGTGAACTTGAGGCAGCTCTTGTGATCGTCGGGCCCGACGAAGTCGACGAACCCGCTCTGGCTCAAATTCTTGGTCCCGTCGATCACCACCAGCGGCGACCAGTTGCTGCCGTCGAAGTACTCCCAAACCACCCGCTGCTCGGCTTCCCACATCCCCTCGCGCTCGGCGTACCAGCCCTTCAAGAACTCGGCGTTCGAGCGCTCCTCGGTGGCCTGGGTCGCCTGCGCTTTGGCCTGCGCCATCGCCTCGGCGCGGCTGGCCTCGGCGAGCAGCACGTAGATCGACACCGGGTCGTTCGGCAGCTTGCCGTTCCACCCGAGATAGAGCGCCGCGCCCTCGTCGGGCACCGCCGAGAACGGCTGAAACGGCCGGTACTCGACCTTGGCCTCGTCCGAGTGATCGCGATAGCGGAAGTCGTTGTACGAGAGCACGTGCTTGGTGTGCTGCAGATCGGCGCGATACTTGATCGTGAGCGACTTGAACGACGGCGGCCGGAGCGGACGCTCGTCGCGCCACACCCACTTCTCCCCGTCGAGCATGTAGCTGCCCGGAAGGCCGTAGTCGCCGTTCTCGATGCGCGCGCGCATCCAGTAGCTGGCCTCGCCGTTGACCTCGCCCGGCTTCATGTCCTTCGGGACGCGGAAGGTCGCCATCCCGCTCTTGGTGAACGCGTTGGTGCCGTCGATGAAGCCCCACTCGTTGTTGTCGATCGGCTGCGTCCCGCCCGGGCCCGACTTGCCGAGGATGCGCCACTTCTTGCCGTCGAAATACTCCCACGACAGCACCAGATCTTCGGACGCCTTCGGCTCGGCGGCGACGGTCGGATCGGAGATCGCGATCTCGAGCCGCACCTCCGCCTCCGGCTGCGAGAACAGCTCGCGCGAGGCGAGATACAGGCACTGATCGATCTTCGGCGAGGTGCCGAGCGGCTGCGCGTTCTTGCCGAGATCGAGCGCGAGGAACACCCCGCCGTCGAGGTTGGCGAACGCGTGGTCCGGCATCACCCCTTCGTTGACCACCTCGATGATCGCCCGGGCGGTGTCGACCTCGGTCTCCCACGGATTCTGCGGCACCTCGGCCAGCCGCCCGCGCAGCCAGTGATCCTCGACGCCGTGCACGGTGGTCGGCGACAGATCTTGCGGCCCGTAGAACACCACCTCGCCGCGATCGACCTCCACCTCGCTCATCCGCAGCTCGCGCCAGCGTCGCCCGTTCCAGTATTCCCACTCGAGCAGGCGCGCCAGATCGCGGCCGCCGTGATCCGGGCAGCCGAGGTGCAGCCGGAGCACCGCCGAGTCGGTGACGTTGGCGAACCGCGGATCGCCGATGTAGAGAAAGCGATCGACGCGATCGGCGCCGGCGAACGCCTCGAATCCCTCGGGCTTGGCGCCCGTCAGAAACGGCGAGTTGTCGGCGTAGGTCTCGTTGAAATAGGAGAAGCAGCGATCGAGCGGCGCGCCCACCACGATCAGATCGCGCTGGGTCTCGAAGATGATGGTCTCGTCGTCGGAGGCCTGCTGCGTCGCGACCTGCGTGCCTTCGCGCACGAGCTGCCGCTCGGCGCCCTCGACGAGCTGAAAGGTGATGAGCCCGCGCGCCGGCTGCGGCGAGCGCAGCCGGATGCCGATCATGTCGAGGAACGCGAGGTAGTTCTTCTCCGGAACCCGGTTGAGCCGATAGAGAATCAGCTCGGTCATCCACGCAGTCAGCTCGAGGATGGTGATGCCGGGATCGGCCGGGTTGTGATCGGTCCACTCCGGGCAGTAGCGCGGAATGAGGCGCATCGCCTCGGCGACGATGTCGGCGTAGCTGCGATCGTCGAGCTTCGGCGCAGGGATCATGTCTCGGAGCTCCTACGGAGGTAGAACGGGTAGACCAGGTTGCGCGGGCTGTTGGTCGCGCGCACCCGATACTTGATGTGGATGTCGAGCCGGTTCGAATCGTCGGGCGACGGCTCGGCGTGCGCCTCCACCTCGTCGATGCGCGCCTCCCATTTGGTGAGCGCCTCGATGCAGTAGTGCGCGGCCAGGCCGGCGGTGTTGACGTTGTTGGGCGCGAACAGGAGCTCGTGGATCTCGCAGCCGAAGTGCGGCCGCATCACCCGCTCGCCGGGCGCGGTGCCGAGGACGATGAAGATCGACTGCCGGATCGATTCGTCGTGCTCACTCGACGCGACCCCGCCTGAACGATCGATCTCGACCGGATACTTCCAACCCTGTCCGAGAAAATTGCGCGCCACCCCGCTTGGCTCCTTCCGACTTCGGCGAATCAGGCCTTTGGGGCCTTCGGCACGGGATCCGCGCCCTCGGCGAACCGACCTTCGATGAACCGCCGGCACGCCCGGCACTCGACCCGAGTGCGCTCCGGCCCCCGCGTTACCGCCACTTCACCCGTCTGGCAAAAAGGACAGCGCAGCTGCTGCGCACGTCCGGCCGCGATCTCGTCGAGAACGTCCTGCCAGATCATCGCCTCATCGTCGTCCATTGCCAGGCCGGGAATTTTACTCGGCATTCGATCGATCGGTCAACGACGAATCACTAGCTGCCCGCCCCGTCGCTGGCGAAGCGGAACTCGGTGTGAAAGCCGCCCGCCTGACCACCGTGGCTGTAGCGATGCCGGACCGCGGTGATGTAGTACTTGCCGTTGAATCGGGTGTCGCCGAGGTCGACCTTGACGACGATCCCGACCTTGATATCGGGGTCACCCTTACAGACCCCGTCGCCGGTGATGTAGCTCATCATCCGATCGCGCATGATCGACTTGGCGATCTTGGTCGCCTCGTCCTGGGTGAACACCGGGAGATCGACGTCGAGAAACGGCGCCTCGCCGAACGCCTGGTTGGCCACGTCCGCGCCCTTCTTCGAAGCCAGCCCCACCCCGTCGCTCGAGCTGGCGCTGCCGACGATCGCCTCCTTCTTGTTCCAATCCCACCCGTGCACCGAGACCTTGGAGACCTGGTTCGCCGTCGACAGCCGCGGTTGAAACTTTTCGAGCGTGGTGCCGAACGACAGCTCGACCGCGGACTCGTTCTTGTGGCGCGGCTCGAAGTGAAGCGTCTTGTCCTCGACCCACACGTCATAGCCGAGCCGGGCGGCGCGCAGCCGCACGAACTCGAGATCGGTCTGGTTGTGCTGGTAGACGTGCTCGAACGTCGGGCTCGACGGCGTCCCGGCCCCGAACTTGACCGAGAGAGAGTTGGACTGGGCCACCTTGTTGACCAGGTCCGAGTCGCTCACGTTCTTGTACGTCTTCGACTTCTTGCCGCGGCTCAGCCGGTGCAACCGATTGAGCGCGCGCAGGGTCACCCGCGACGCGCCGCCCGCGACATAGCTCGGCTCGATCCCGGTCACCTCGCCCTTGAAGATGGTGATCGCGCTCTTGCCGGCGAGCCCGGCGATCAGCTCGAGCTCATCGCCGAGGTGCGCCTCGGCGCTCCACTGCGGTTTGTCGTTGGTGAGCACCACCGACGCCATGTCGGGATGATCGAGATCGGCCTCGACGATGAAGTCGAAGATCTCGTCGGCTTTGACCTTGGAGTCGGCGCCTGCGAGCTTGAGCGTCAGGTCGAGGGTGGTGACGCTGTTGTTGTCGTTGCTGTCGCTGGTCGGCATGCGCAGGTCCTACGTGGGGATCTTCAAGGTGGTCCCGGTCGAGAGCTGCTTGATTGGATCGTCGATGTTGTTCTCCATCGCGATCTCGGTCCACCGCGAGGCGTCGCCGAGCTCGGAGGCCGCGATCGAGTCGAGCCGATCGCCCTCCTTGACGCTGTAGCTCTTGGTGCTCGCCGACGAGGCCGCCGCCGCCTTCTTGTCATCGTCGATCTGGCTTTCGAGCACGTTGCGGACCTTCAGCGCCACCTCGGCGCGCACCGGCGTGCCGTCGGAGAGGAACATGGTGTACTTCTGCGACACCGACTCGACCACGCCCTTGAAGGTGAACCGCCCCCAGACGAACAGAATCACCGGCGGCCCGGACTTCTTCTTGTCGCCGCTCTTCGGGTTCTTCGCGAACGGGATCCGCATCATCGCCAGCTTCTCGAGCGCGCGGACGTATTTGTCGCGGACCGACACCCGCTCTTCGTAGGTGTCGAACTGGAGCGTCACCGAGAGCGTCATCGGCGAGGGCTCGGTGAACTCCGCCTGCGGCGCGTCGGAGAACGCCTTCACGGCCTTCCACGCGACCGACTTGTCGAGCGAGTACTCCTTTGGATTGAAGCACACGTCGATCCCGGTCTTCGGCTCGGCCTTCTTGTTGTCCTTGCCGTCGTTCTCGAGGACGTAGATCTTCGCGCGCTCTAGCTTTCCCATGG
>JANWLJ010000081.1 GCA_025450955.1 Polyangium sp. (in: bacteria)
GCTGGCGAGCGGTGCTCACGGTGGCGGGCGTGGGCCTGCTGGTGGTCGCTCTGGCGCAGCCGCAGATGCAGGGCAAGCCGCGGCTCTCCGATATGCGCGGGCTCGATCTGGTGGTCGCGCTCGATTTCTCGAAGAGCATGCTCGCGCGCGACGTCTATCCGTCGCGGCTCGATCGCGCGAAAGCCGAGCTCAATCGATTGATCGATACTTTGAATGGAGATCGGCTCGGGCTGGTGGCGTTCGCCGGCGAGACGCTCTCCTATCCGCTCACCGTCGACTACGAAGCGGCCAAGCTGTTCTGGCGCGATCTCACCCCTGACGACATGCCGGTCGGCGGCACCGATCTCGGCCGCGCGATCGGCGCCTCGGTCGACCTCCTCAAGAACGCGCGCCAGGCCGAAGTGGCGCAGCGCCCGAACGCCAAGCGGCGGCCGGCCCAGGTGATGCTGCTCCTCACCGACGGTGAAGACACCGAGGGCCGCGGGGTCGAGGCGGCCAAGGAGGCGGCCAAGGCGGGGATCAAGATCTTCACTCTCGGGATCGGCTCGAACGAGCGGCCGTTCGTCCAGACCTTCGATGAAGACGGCAAGCCGACCGGGATGATCTCCGACGAGACCGGAAAGCCGGTGAGGGTCGGGCTCGACGCGCCCGCGCTGCGCCAGATCGCCGCGCTCACCGGCGGCGACTATCTCGCGCTCGATCCGCACCACTTCGGGGTCGATCGGCTCGAGCAGGATCTGGCCAGCCTCGAGCGGACCCAAGAGGCGTCGCGGCTCGACTATGAGCCGATCGATATCGCGCGCTTTTTTCTGATTCCGGCGTTTCTGTTTTTGCTCGGGGGCGCGTTCGTGCGCGAGCGGAAGAGCGGGGCGAAGATCGTGCGCCAGGCGCCGCCCGCTTCGGGTCCGGCCAGATTGCCGGCGGGCTCGTCGAGCCGAGCGGCGGCGGCGCTCGTCTTGCTCGCCTTTTTCCCGTTCGTGACCGGCTTCGATCTGTTCTTGCGGCGCGATCCCAATATCGAGAAGGGAAATCAGGCGCTCAACGCCGGAAAGGCGGACGACGCGCTCAAGGCCTACGATCGCGCCGCCCAGGCCCGGCCCGACGATCCGACGGTGCGGTTCGATCGCGGCGCCGCGCTCTATGCGCTCAAGCGATATCCGGAAGCGCAAAAAGAGTTTCAGCGCGCCGCCGAAGCGCACGATTCCAAGCTGCGCGCCGACGCGTATTACAATATGGGCAACGCCCAATATCAGCAGAAGCGTTTTAAGGACGCGCTCGAGGCCTACAAGCGCGCGCTCGGGCTCCGGCCCGAGGATCGGCGTGCCAAGTGGAACCTCGAGCTGGCGCTGCGGCAGATCGCGCAGCAAAAACAGCAGCAGAAACAAAAGCAGCAGCAGAGCAAAAACGATCAAAAGAAGCAGGATCAGAAACAGCAGAATCAACAAGATCAGAATCAGCAAAATCAGCAGCAGCAAGCCGATCAGCAGCAGAAAAAAGATCAGCAGCAGAAACAGGATCAAGAGCCGCCGGATCAAAAGAAGCAGGATCCACAGCAAGAGCAGGCGCAGGCGGACCAGAAGGACCAGAAAGATCAGAAGGGCGAAAAGCCCAAGAGCGCGTCGGCGGAGAAGGAGCCGGCGCGCGACATCGACAAGCAGGATGCCGAGGCGGTGCTCGATGCGCTCGAGCGGGTGGAGCCGACGGTGCAAAAAGATCTGGCGCGCCGCCGCGCGGGCGATCGCCGGCCGGCCAAGGATTGGTGAGATGAAACGGTTTTCGCTCTTGTCGATCGCGCTTCTTCTCGCCGCCGCGCCGGCGCAGGCCGCCGCCGTGCGCTTCGAGGCGCACGTGGCGCAGCAGAACCTCACCCTCGATCAGACGATCGAGCTCACCGTCACCGTCGAGCGCGACGGCAACCAGGTTCTGCAGAGCTATCGCGCGCCGCAGGCGCCCGACCTCGATCTGCTCCACACCGGCACCTCGTCGCAGATGCAGATGTCGATCTTCAACGGCGCGCAGTCGGTGCGGATGGTCGAGGAGCACCAGTACGTCTATCGCGCGCGCAAACGGGGCAGCTTCACCATCGGCCCCGCCTACGCCAAGATCGGCGGGCAGACGCTCTCGACCCAACCGATCGTGGTGCACGTCGCGCCGGTGCCGAAGAACGGTTACTCGACGGTGGCGCCGCCCTCGCAAGCGCAGCAGCAGATGCAGCTCGCGCCGCCGCCCGACGACGCGCCGAGCAATCAAGATCTGTTCGTCGACGCGCGGCTCGATCGACCCAAGGTCTACGTCGGCGAGCAGGTGACCGCGACCTGGCGGCTCTATACCCAAAGCGACATCCTCAAATATCGCAGCCTGGCCGAGCCCAAGACCGACGACTTCTGGAGCGAGGATCTGTTCGTGCCGTCGGGCGCGCTCGCCTGGGACCGGCAGGTGGTCAAGGGCCAGGAGTACGCGGTCGCGCTCCTGCTCAAAAAGGCGCTGTTCCCGCTCAAGGCGGGCAAGCTGACGGTGACCCCGCTGTCGGCGGAGGCGACCACGCTGCAGAGCGCGTTTTACGCCAACGCGTCGGCGGAGCGGCGCTCGCAGGCGCTCACCGTCGAGGTGATGCCGCTGCCCGCCGCCGGACGGCCGGCCGGGTTTCAGTCTTCCAACGTCGGGCAGCTCACCCTCGAGGGCGCGATCGATCGCACCCGGGTCAAGGCGGGCGACGCGATCACCTGGCGGCTCACCATCAAGGGCACCGGCAATTTGCGCAACGTGCAGCTCCCGCCGATGGCCGAGCTCGACGGCTTCAAGGTCTACGACCCCACCACCAAGGTGACGCTCAACCCGGGCGACGTGGTGAGCGGCGAGAAGGTCTACACCTATCTTTTGATGCCGACCCGCGGCGGCAAGCTGACCTTGCCGAAGGTGGAGCTGCCCTACTTCGATCCCGAGGCCGGCAAGTACGGGGTGGCGCGCACCGAGCCGGTGGCGATCACCGTCGACGGCGATCCGACCCGCGTCGAGGGAACCGCGCAAACGGGCGCCCGGCAGGAGAACGTGCTGTCGCAGCAGATCCGGCCGATCCACGATCGCGCGCGGCTGCGCGGCGAAGTGGGCGAGCGGCTGTTTCGCGGCAAGCTGGCCTGGATTCTCCTCGCCGCGCCGCCGTGCCTCTGGCTTTTGGTGCTGATCGGCGACGCGCTCAGGCGGCGGCTCACCCGCGAGACCGCGCGCTCCAAGCGCCGTCGGGTGCGGCGCAGCGCGCGCCATCGTCTGCGGGTGGCCGAGTATCACATCAAGGCCAGCCGGCCGTCGGCGTTCTTCGGCGAGTGCGCGCGGGTGATCTACGAGCACCTCGAATATCGGGTGGGCGCCAAGGTCGAGGCGCTCACGCTCGCGGAGCTGCGCGCGCACCTCGAGTCGCGCGGCTTTCCCAAAGAGACCGCGGAGGCGGTGGTGAAGGAGCTCGAGAACTGCGACTTCGCGCGCTTCGCGCCGTCGGCGTCGGGGCCGGGCGAGATGCGCGCGGCGCTCCGTCGCGTGCGGCTCCTGCTCGGCATGATCGAAAAGGCGCGGCCCGACGACAAGGAGGTGGCGGCGTGAAGACCAGGATCTTCCTCGCGCTCCTCGCGCTCGGGATCGTCTTCGCAGGCGGAGCCGCGCGCGCCGACGAGCCGCTCGCCGCCGGCCGCGACGTCACCTTCCATCGCGGCAACGACGCCTACCTGCACGGCCACTACGCCGACGCGGTCTCCGCCTACGAGCAGGTGGCCGCGCTCGGCTTGCGCTCGGTCGATCTCTTCTACAACCTCGGCAACGCCTATTTGAAGAGCGGGCAGCTCGGGCCGGCGATCTACAACTACGAGCGCGCGCTCGAGCTCGATCCCGGCCAAGAGGACGCGCAGTTCAACTTGAAGGCGGCGCGCGCCGAGGCGCAGAAGAAGGCCGAAGATCGATTGGTCGGCGGCGACGGCACGCCGATGTGGCAGCGCGCGGTCGCGCCCTACTCGGTGGGCACGCTCGGCTGGCTGTTCTTCGGGCTCTACGGGCTGCTGTTCACGGTGCTGATCGTGCTCCATTTCGTTCAGCCGGGATTTTTGCGCGTCGGGCTGTGGGCGAGCTTTGCCTTCTTGATGATCGGCACCGGGGTGGCGGCGGCGCTGTTCGGCGGCCGGCTCTATCTCGCCAACCGGGTGGCGCAGGCGGTCGTGCTGCCCGACTCGGTGCAGATCAAAGATGGCCCCGACGCCAACTACACCTCGTCGTTCAGCGTCCACGCGGGGCTGCGGGTGCGGGTCACCGAGAAGGATCAGGACTGGGCGCGGGTGCGGCTCTCGAACGGCCTCGAAGGTTGGCTGCGCGAGCGCGATCTCGGCCGGCTCTAGTTTTTGATTTTCAGGCGAGCGCCCACGCGTCGCCGTCGCGGCGCGCGCGGCCGTCGCGCTCGAGCTTGAGTAGGTGGGCGAGGAGCGAGCGGGCGGCGAGCGGATAGATCGCCGGCGCGACGTCGGGATAGGCGGCCGGCAGAAGCGCGGAGATCGCGCGCGGCTCGACGGAGAGCGCGGCGAGCACCCGCGCTTCGCGCTCGAGCCGGTGCGCGATGTAGAAGTCGATGCGCGCGCGCGCGTCGGCGATCGGCGGCCCGTGCGCGGGCAGAAGCGCGCTCGCCTCCTCTTGCCGCAGCCGCGCGAGCGACGCGAGATAGACCGCCATGTCGCCGCCGTCGTCCGGCTCGACGATGATCGTCCCCACCGACGCCACCATGTCGCCCGCCACCACCGCGCGCGAGCGCTCGTCGACGAAGCACAAATGCCCCGGCGCGTGGCCGGGCGTGTGGAGCGCGCGCAGCCCGCCCGGTCCGAAGTCGAGAAGCTCGCCGCCCTCGATCAGCCGGGTCACCGCCACCCGACCGCGCAAACGCGCCGCGGTCTCCGCGTGCGCCGCGATCCCGACTCCCAACCGCTCCGCCAGATGCGCCGCGCCCGAGACGTGATCGACATGATGATGCGTGAGCACGATCTCGGCGACCCGCTCGCCCGCGCGCGCGAGCTCGGCGATCGCGTGATCGAGCGCCGCCTGCTCGTCCTCGTACGGGCTCGCCGGATCGATCGCGCACAGCCGCTTGTCCCCGATCAAATAGACGTTGGTGTGCGTCGCCGGCGGCAAGGTCGGGGTGCGCACCGGGAAGATCCGGATCCACGGCGCCCCGTCGAGGAGCGTGGGCGCGCGCGCGATGCTGCCTTGCGTCAAGGGGCTCTCCCTTCCAAATTTTGCCGTGACGGGTCCGGACCCCGCGCGTAGAATATAACCGGTAGGAGGCGTTCCGAGGCTGCCATGACGAACGTGACTGCGCGGAAGATCCGCGATCATGGTCGTGAACGTCCGGCGGTCGGCGTCGGACGGGTCTACAACGGCTTCCTGGTCAGCTACCCGGTAGTTGGCCGCGGGATGGTCATCTTCCGCGATCCCAACGGCCACCGGATGATCACCACTCCGGTCAAGCGGGTGCTCACCGACTCCGACGGCGAGACGGTCTACGTCGAGACCGAGAACAGCGTCTATCGGCTCACCTTCCACCGTCCCATTCCCGCCACGCCGCAAGCCGCGTAATCCGACTCGATGAAGCGTTCTCTTCTCGCCCTTGCGATCGCGCTCGTCGGAGTCGCGGTGATCGGTCTGGCCGGCGGCGATCCGCGCGCGGCCGCCAGCCTCGCGGCGGCGACCCGCACCAGCCTGGCCGGGCTCGCGCTCGCGATCGCGCTCGGGCTCGGCGTGTGGGCGTTTCCCAAAGAGCGCCGCAGCCTGTGGCTGCTGGTGCCGATGGTGATGGTGGCGGTGTTCGGCGCGCTGTCGG
The DNA here is from genome assembly GCA_025450955.1 of Polyangium sp. (in: bacteria). GTDB lineage: Bacteria > Myxococcota_A > Polyangia > Palsa-1104 > Palsa-1104 > JANWLJ01. The sequence continues at coordinate 5,846 of JANWLJ010000081.1, forward strand.
GATGGATCGCGGGCGCCGAAATTTTGGGCGAGCCGACCGAGCCGGTGCGGCTCGCGCTCGAGCCGGGCGGCGTCGCTTTTCTGATCGCGATGACCGCCGCGGGAATGGCGCTGCCGCCGCTCGGCGTAAGTGGCCTGGCCCGACGGTTTCGCCGTCGCCCCGCGCAGCACGTGGCGCGCTGAGCCTGCCCGAGCGTTCGTAGATCAGACGACGCGGCAGAGCAGAAATTTGAGATAGCGGCCTTCGGGGAAGGCGGGCGGCACCGGATGATCCGGGCCCTGCGACGAGGACTCGAGCACCTGCACGCGGCGGCCGGCGTCGCGCGCGGCGGCGGCGATCACCCGCTCGAAGCTCTCCCCGTCGACCAGCTGCGAGCAGGACGAGGTGGCGAGGAGCGCGCCGGGCGCGCACGCGGTCATCGCCAGGGTGTTGAGCCGCTCGTAGCCCTTGAGCGCGGCGTCGAGGTCCTTGCGCGCGCGCGCGAACTTGGGCGGATCGACCACCACCAGATCCCAGCCCTTCGGCCGGGTGGTCTCGAGGAAGCGGAACGCGTCGGCCTCGACGGTCTCGACATTCGAGAAGTGGTTGAGCTCGGCGTGCGAGCGCACCCGCTCGAGCGCGCGCGCCGAAGAGTCGACGCAGGTGGCAGAGGTCGCGCCCGAGCGCAGCGCGTTCAGCGCGAAGCCGCCGGCGTAGGTGTAGACGTCGAGCACCCGCGCGCCCTTTGCGAGCGCGCCGAGCCGGCGACGGTTCTCGCGCTGGCCGAGGAACATCCCGGTCTTCTGTCCGCGCAGCGGCTCGACCTCGAGCTCGACGCCGTTTTCACGGCAGCGCACCGTCTCGACCTCGTCGCCGCGCACCACCCGCGTCGCCGAGCCGAACCCTTCGAGCTGGGCGAAGCCGCCCGCCGAGACCTCGACGATCGCGCGCGGCTTCATGAGCGCGGCGAGCGCCTCGTAGATCGCGCCCTCGACCCGCTTGGCCCCGAGCGCGGTGAACTGGACCGCGCAGACGTCGCCATAGACGTCGACGACCAGCCCGGGCAGCGCGTCGCCCTCGGAGTTGATGAGCCGGTAGGCGGTGGTCTCCTCGGACGGCAGCCCGAGCTTGGTGCGCAGCGCGATCGCCTCTTCGATCCGCCTGGCGATGAGCGCGTCGTCGACCTGCTCGTCGCGCCAGCCGACCATTCGCACCCGAATCTGCGAGCGCGGGTTGGCGAAGCCGCGCCCGATCCGCCGCCCGTCGGCGTCGCACACCTCGACCACGTCGCCGGGCTGATAGCCGCCCTCTTCGCGCTCGATCGCGCCGGAGTAGACCCACGGGTGACCGTGCCACAGCGGATTCGCGCGACCGCGCTTGAGAACGACCTTGGCCATGAGGCGCGCAAGCTAGCACGGATCTGTTACGCTCGCCGCACCGATGGCCTCCGTCCCCGCGTTACCCGGGCACGCGCTGTTCCTGCTCCTGCTTCAGATCGCGCTCATCGTGGCGGTCGCGCGACTGCTCTCGGAAGTGATGAAGCGCATCGGCCAGCCGGCGGTGCTCGGCGAGCTGATGGCCGGCATCCTGCTCGGCCCGTCGCTGTTCGGCTGGCTGTGGCCGCACGGCTTCGTCGCGATCTTCCCCGCCGAGGCGCTGCAGGTCCACCTGCTCGAGGTGGTCGCGTGGATCGGAATGGTGCTCTTGCTGCTGCTCACCGGGCTCGAGACCGACGTGCGCCTCTTGCGCCATCTCGGCCGATCGGCGGCGACCTCGTCGGGCCTCGGGATGGCGATCCCGTTCGCGAGCGGCTTCGTGCTCGGCCTGTTCGTGCCCGACACCTATCACGGCGAGGGCGCGAGCCGGATCCTGTTCGCGCTGTTCCTCGCCACCTCGATGGCGATCTCGGCGATGCCGGTGATCGCCAAGATCCTGATGGATCTCGATCTCACCAAACGGAACATCGGGATCGTCATCCTCTCGGCGGGCGTGGTCGACGACACCACCGGGTGGCTGGTGCTCTCGCTCATCGCGGGCGTCGCCGGGGCCAAGAGCGGGGTGGTGCTCAAGTTCCTCTCGACGCTGATGCTGACCGCGGTGTTCCTCGCCGCCTGCTACTTCGTCGTCTATCCGTTCGCGCGCTGGCTGTTCCGCGTCATCGACGATCGCGCCCGCACCCGCGACGCCGATCTGGCGGTGATCGTGATCATCGCCTTCGTGCTCTCGGCGGTGACCGAGAAGATCGGCATCCACGCGGTGTTCGGCGCGTTCGTCGCCGGCTGCATCCTGCGCCAGGTGCGCATCCGCCCGGCGACGCTGCACCGGCTCGAGGCGCTCTCGGTGGCGGTGTTCGCGCCGGTCTTCTTCGGGCTGGTCGGGCTCAAGGTCGATCTGCACACGCTCGACTCGCCGAAGATGCTGCTCATCGTGCTCGCGGTCGCCATCGGCGGCAAGCTGATCGGCTGCACCTGGGGCGGCCTCCTCGGCAAGATGACCTTCTGGGAGTCGCTCTCGATCGCGGTGGCGATGAACGCGCGCGGCGCGATGGAGCTGGTGGTCGCGCTCATCGGCCTCACCCTCGGGATCATCGGCCCGTCGATGTACGCGATCATCGTGCTGATGGCGATCATCACCTCGTTCATCGCGCCGCTGCTCTTGCGGCTGACGATGCTCAAGGTGAAGATGTCGCCCGACGAGCAGGCGCGCCTGGCGTCGGAGTCGCAGCGCGGGCTGTTCGATCCGAATCGGGTCAAGGCGATGATTCCCACCGCCGGCGGACCGAATGCGCTGTCGGCGGCGCGCATCGCCGCCTCGCTGGTGCGCGGCGACACGCCGATCCTCCTTCTTTATGTGCAGTCGGCCGGAGTGTCGATCTTCCGCCGCGTCTGGCATCGGCTCCGGCCCGATCAGGCGGGCAAGAACCTGCAAGAGCACTTCGATCAGATCAAGGCCTACGCCGACGAGAAGCAGGCGCGCGTCGACGTGCGGCGCGCCACCGACGCCGACCCGGTCGGCTACATCGTGCGCGAGGCGGAGCACGGCTTCGACCTGCTCCTCATCGGCGCCGGCCTCAAGAACCCGCTGCGCTCGGGCGTGACCACGCAGCTCCTCGAGCACGCGCCCTGCCACGTCGCGATCGTGCGCGCGCGCGGCGCGGTGCAGGACGCGAAGCAGATCCTGGTCGCCACCAACGGCAGCTATTTTTCGCGCGCCGCCGTCGAGCTGGCGATCCTCTACGCCGAGAAGGTGCAGGGCACGGTCACCGTCCTCTACTCGATGGAGGAGGAGCCGGACGGCGAAGAGGAGCGCGGCCCGTCGGTGCTCGAGGAGGGCTTCCGGCGGATGATGGCCACCACGCTCCTCACCACGCTCTCGCCGCTCGTCACCAAGACCACCGCCAAGGTGAACGTGATCGTGCGCGCCTCGGACCAGCCGACCCCGCCGGTGATCGCTGAAGCGCGCAGCGGGCTTTATCAAATGTTGGTGGTGGGCGCGGAGAACCGGCAGGTGCAGCATCGGTTGAGCGTCGGCTATGACGTCGAGCGGATGGTGGCCGAGGTGCCGTGCACGGTGATCGTGGTGGTGCCGAAGATCGAGATGGGTGGTCACGGATGAGACGCGCGCGCTCGCTAGGAATCGCGCTCGCCGGCCTTTGCGCGCTCGGCCTGACGCTGTCCACGAGCGGGCTCGCGCGGGCGCAGGCCGAGCCGGCGCCCGAGGGCTACATTCCGCCCGGCAGGAACACGCCTTTGCCGCCGACCGCGACCACCACGCCCCCTGCCTCACCGACGGGCGAGCCGGGCGCGCCGCCTTACGTCAAGCCCGAGCCGCCGCCTTTGTGGCACGTGGCCGCCGGCCCGCGAATGGCGGTGCGGCTCGGCTCGGGTCCGCCCAAGCTGCCGGTGATCGGCTACGGCGGCGGGGTCAACATTTCGCGCGCGCTGGTGCCGTTTGGCCGGCTGCGTTTCGGCGTCGGCTTCGACTTCGCCTACGACCGCGTCTTTCGCGATCTGCCGGCGCCGCTCATCGGCTCGCAGGAGCTGTCGCACGCGACCTTCGCCGCGGTGGCGGTGGTCGACGGGCTGTTCGGTCGGGTGCGCCCGTTTCTCGAAGCCGGCGGCGGGCTCAGCGTCGGCGACTACAACAACCCCGACGTGGCCGCGGGCGCCAAGCCGGACAGCGCGATCGAGGCGCTCGGCCTCATCCACCTCGCGCTCGGCCTCGGCGTGCGGGTGTGGGAGTCGTTCGAGATCGGCCTGCGCGGCGAGCTCAACCTCACCTTCTCGTCGACCCAGCTCGGCACGCCGCCCGCCCCGGTGTTTGCGCCCGGCCTGTTCGACCTCGCGCTCGATCTCGGCTGGCGTTTTTAAGGCGCAGCCTGAGCGCGCCGGCCTACGGCTTGGTCGCGTGCGCCGGAGCGGTGGCCACCGTCGGGGTGGTCGGCACCAGCTCGGCGTCGGCGCCGCGGATCTTCAAAAACGCGAGCGCGGCGACGAACGCGATCAGGATCAGCCCGAAAATGATCTGTCCGCGCGGCAGCGGCTCGCGAGCGGTCCGCTCCGGCTCCGGCTGCGCGGTGGGCGAGTCCTTGCCCTGAAACTGTCGTTTGACGTCGTAGAAGTTCTTCTGCTTCGGCAGGTCCACGTGATCACGTATACCGTGCTATATCCCTCGCCGCAATGGCCCGTGACATCAAACCTCCGCGCTCGCCGATCGCGATGCCCGGCCGCAAGTACATCTCCGGGATCATCTATCTCTCGTTGGTGATCCTGCTCGCGCTCGCGTTCCTCGGCGTGCGCTGGCTCGTCGCGCGTTAGCGGCCGCGGTTTGACACCTCCTTGACCGCTCGTTACGTTTCGCCGGTGCGGGTCCTGTCCGTGTTCGGCTGGCTGTTCGGGCTCCTGTTCGCCGGCTGCGCCTTCTATGTGGTGTTCACGTTCTCGTTCGCGTTCCTCGGGCGGGCGCAGGCGCGGCGCGCGCACGTGCTCCGCGCGGCGCTCATCGAGCTCCTGGTCACGCTGGTGATGATGCCGCTCTGGCCTTTGTGGTGGCTCATCGGCGCGAGCTACCAGGCGTCGGTCGAAGGCGAGGGCGACGCCGGCGGAAATCGCCACCCGGTGATCCTCCTGCACGGCTTCGGGATGAACCGCACCAACTGGCTGTGGCTCGGCAGCCGGCTGGCCGCGCGCGGGATCGGACCGCTCTATGGAGCGAGCTATTTTTCGCCGCAGTCGGTGCGTCGCTCGGCGCAGGGCCTGCGCGACTTCGTCGAGAAGGTGGTGGTGCTCGAGGACGCCGAGAAGGTCGACATCGTCGCCCACAGCCTGGGCGGCGTGGTGGCGCGCTACTACATCGAGCGGCTCGGCGGCGCGCGGCGGGTCGGGCGGCTCATCACCATCGCCTCGCCGCACCGCGGGACCGTGCTCGGCCGGCTCGGGCTGGTGCCGTCGGCGCGCGAGCTCATGGGCGGCTCGCCGCTCATCGCCGATCTCGGCACGCCGCGCTCCGACGTCGCCTACACCTCGATCTGGTCGCGCGCCGACAACGTGGTGGTGCCGGCCGAGTCGGCCTCGATCGCGCCCGCCGGCGAAGATCGGGTCTTCGACGATCTCGGCCACCTCTCGCTCCTGCTCTCTCCGCGCGTCCTCGACGTGATCGCCGAGCGCCTCGCCGCATGAATTTATTCGATCGCACGCTGCTCGTCGTCGCCGGCAAAGGCGGAGTGGGGCGCACCACCGTCGCTGCCGGGCTCGCGCTCGCCGCCGCCGAAAAGGGCAAGCGGGTGCTCTTGTGCCAGACCAAGTCGAAGGAGCGGCTCTCGACGCTGTTCGCGACCCGGCCGGTCGGCACCGATCTCGTGCGGGTGCGCGAGCGGCTGTGGGCGGTGAACATGACTCCGCAGACCGCGCTGCGCGAATACGGCGCGATGGTGCTGCACTCCGAGTTCGTCGCCAAGCAGGTGCTCGAGAACAAAGTGTCGCGCGCCTTCTTGAAGGCGGTGCCCGGCATCGAGGACTACTCGATGCTCGGCAAGGTCTGGTATCACACCACCGAGACCGAGGAGGGCGGGCGGCCCCGCTGGGATCTGGTGATCCTCGACGGGCCCGCGACCGGCCACCTGGTCACCATGCTCGAGGTCCCGATGTCGATCCTCGACGCGGTGCCCGAGGGGCCGCTCACCCGGCCGGCGGCGGCGACGCTCAAGCTCTTGCGCGATCCGGCGCGCGCGGCGATGGTGATCGTCACGCTCGCCGAAGATCTGCCGTCGAACGAGGCGATCGAGCTCGAGCGCAAGCAGTCGCAGACGGTGAAGATGCCGCTCGGGCCGCTGGTGGTGAACCAGCTCTATCCGCCGCGATTCGTGACCGGCCCGTCGGCGCGCGCGGTCGAGTCGTTGCCCGAAGTGGTGGGCGATCCCGAGCTTCAGCCGCTGGTGATCGCGGCCCACACCGCGCAGCGGCGCCGCGCGCTCAACGATCGCTATCTCGATCGGCTCAGGCGCGATCTGCCGCTGCCGCAGATCCATCTGCCCTATCTGTTTTCGCCGGGCTTCGGGCCGGCCGAGCTCGAGGAGCTGGCGCGCCGTCTCGATGCGCAGCTCGGCGCGCTGGCGGCCGCGACGTGACCCGCTTTTCGATCGAGAATCGGTTTCAGTGCACGCTCGCCGAGTTCGAGCGGCGGCTCTTCGATCCCGGGCTTCAGCCGCGCCTGCTCGCCGCGATGCCGACCTTGCGCGCGATCGAGCCGCTTTCGCGCGAGGAGGACGAACGCGAGATCCGCAGCCGGGTGCGCTACACCCCCGAGGTCGGCGATCGCATCCCCGCCTTCGGCCGCAAGGTGATCCGCCCGTCGATGCTCACCTGGATCGAGGAGTCGACCTTCGACAAGGCGCGCCACGTCTTTCACTATCGCAACCTGCCGAACCTGCCCGAGGCCTGGCGCGACCTGTTCGATTCGCACGGCAGCTATTCGCTCACCGCCGAGGAGGGCGGAGTCCACCGGCGCATCGACGGCGAGATCCACGTCAAGGTGCCGCTGTTCGGCGGACGGATCGAACGGATGCTCGAGCGCGAGGTGACCGAGAGCTTTCGCTCCGAGGCCGCCGCGCTCGCCCGCTGGCTCGCCGAGTAACGTGTATAATCGCGCGTGATGAGGTCCAGGGCCGCGCTGGTCCTCGCGCTCGCCGCCGCCGAGGCGGGGTGCGAGCTGCCGCCGGGTGCGCCCGACGGCGCGCTGAATCTGACGCCGCGAAATTTCGATGGCGGCGCGATCGATCTGTTGGGCGCCGATCTCACTCTGCCGACCTTGCCGGGCAATCTGTTGCCGCTCGACGGAGGCGTCGGCGCGCCGCCGCTCGCGCGTCTGATCTTCACCATCACCGACGGTGACGACGGCCAGCCGGTGCCGTCGCGGGTGATCTTTCGTCCGCCGCCGCACGCCGGCTTCGCCGACTCGATCACCTCCGGCCGCTACGATCCCTTGAGCTGGGGCGGCA
>JANWLJ010000082.1 GCA_025450955.1 Polyangium sp. (in: bacteria)
GCCGTTGATGCACGCGCCCGACTGACAGCTCGAGCCGCAGGTGCCGCAGCTCTGCCCGTCGGTGGCGAGGTTGGCGCAGCGCCCGCCGCAGTCGACGGTCGGCGCCGGACAGGCCAGGCACGCGCCGCCCTGACACACGGTCGATCCCTTGCAGCTGTTGCCGCACGCGCCGCAGTTGTAGTTGTCGCTCTTTTCGTCGGTGCAGTAGCCGCCGCACAACGTGGTTGCGGCGGGGCAGCCGCACACGCCGGCGGTGCACGACTGCCCACCCGCGCACGCGTGGCCGCAGGCGCCGCAGTTGGCCGGATCTCCGTCGGTGGAGGTGCATGCGCCGCTGCACGCCACCTCTCCGGTCGGGCAGCCGCAGTGTCCGCTCGCGCACACCAGCCCCGGCCCGCACTGAGTGCCGCACGCGCCGCAATTCTGCGGATCGCCGAGCGGGTTCGAGCAGCCGCTCGCGCAGCGAACCGTGCTCGGTGGACAGGAGAGATCGACCGGTCCCGAGAGATCGATCGGCGCGGTCAGATCTTCGCCGCCGAGATCGGCGAGCGCGAGATCGACGCCCGAGAGATCGGCGCCGGCGAGATCGACGCCTCCCAGATCGTGCTGAAGATCCCCGTCGCCTCCGAAAGCGCGATCGCCGCCGCAGCCTGCCGACAACAGGACCACGACGCCGAGCGCCGCGAGCGCTGCACGCATGTCCCACCTCCGAGCTGCCAACTTGGTGGCCCGGTCGCGACGAAGCGTTCACTCGCGAAGAAAGAAAAAGCTACGCGACGCCGCGCACGCCCTCGGGAGTGAGCGCCAGCTCTGAGCCGGTCAGCCCGCGCGTAAGCCGCCATTCGAAATCGGCGCGCCCGAGCTCGGTCGACGGTGGATCGCCGAACACCAGCTCGCGATGAATGCGATGCCAGTTGTTGCGCGCGCCGAGCTGCGCGAGCAGCGACACCACGCCCCACTGAATGCGATTTACGAACACGAAGTCGGGCGGCATGTTGAGCCGCCGCGACAGCGGCGCGAATTGCCCGGTCGGTTTGAAGATCATCCCGAACGACTTCGCGTTGTATTCGCGCGTATAGGTGTATTCGCGGTCGTCGTGAAACGGCTCGTAGAAATATTGAAAATAGTCGTAGAGCGTATCGCGGTCGAGGCCATCTTGGGCGCGGATGAAGCCGAGCGCCTGGAGCTGGGCGACGAAGCGATCGCGATCGCCCGACAGATGCGCGGAGATCATCGCGAGCCAATCGCGCCGCATTGCCGCCGGGAAATATTTCACGCACCCGAAATCGAGAAACACCACCTTGCCGTCGTCGGCGAACAGATAATTCCCCGGATGGGGATCGCCGTTGAACACGCCGAATCGGGTGATCGATCCGAAGATGAAGCGATAGAGCACCTCGGCGTGGTGCTGGCGCGCGCGATCGTCGTCGGCGATCGCCTCGTTCCAGCGCCGCCCGCGCACGTACTCGCTGGTGAGCACGCGCGAGGTCGAGTGGCTGTCGAACACCTTCGGCACCCGAATAAATGGATGGCCCTGATAAAGCTCGGCGAACGCGCGCTGGTTCTTCGCCTCGGCCGCGTAGTCGAGCTCATCGCCGATCCGGCTGCGCAGCTCGTCGATGATCGGCCCCGGCTCGACCCCCGGATACATCATCATCATCATCCGATAGAGCACCGCCGCGTTGGCCATGTCGCCGCGGATCGCCTCGGCCACTCCCGGATATTGGATCTTGACCACCACCTCTTCGCCGCTCGAAAGCCGCGCCCGAGGCACCTGCCCGATCGACGCTGCCGCCAGCGGCTCGGCGTCGAAGCGGGCGAACGCGCGCTCGAGCGGCATCCCGAGCTCGCGCTCGGCGACGTCGCGCAGCAGGGGAAAATCCATCGGCGGCGCCGACGCCTGCAGGCGCGCCAGCGCGTCGCGATACTCCTCGGGGATGTCGTCGGTGACGAACGACATCATCTGCCCGAGCTTCATGAACGCGCCCTTCATCTGCCCCATGGTCTCGGCGACCCGCTCGGCGTTCTTGCGCCTTTGCGCGTCGTCGATCCGCCGGCGCCGCTTCTTCCCGGCGAACAGGCGCCTGGCCCGCGCGCCGAGCCAGCTCGTCCACAGCCGCGCGCCGAGCCCGCTGACCCGCCACAGCCGCGCCGCCCGCCCTGCCGCGAGCCGCTGCGACGGAAACGCGAGCGCCAGCACCACCCACACCAGCAGCGTGAGCACCAGGGTGATCTCGACCAGAATCATCGCCGGTAGGATGCCCCGCGAACGCGCACCGGCGCAACCGCGCGCGCAACGATCGCGGGCCGCTTACGCGAAGCTCAGCTCGCGCACTCTCCCTGGCCGATGACGACTTTGAACGGCGTCTCATCGCCGTGATCGAGCCACTCCTCGGCGCGCGCGGTCTTCTCGTCGAACGCCGCCAGATCCGCGACCGCCGCCTTGACCACCTTCTCGTCGACGCGCCGGAAGAACTCGAGCGCGCGCTCGCCCGGCTGCTTGTCGCGCTGATAGAGCTCGAGCAGCCGCACCACCGCCTCGGGCACGCGCCGCGCCGGCACCTTGACCACCTGCCGCCCGAAGACCGCGCCGCGCCCGTCGATGCCGCCCCCGAGATGGAGCTGGTACTCCGGCACCGCCTGCCCGCCGACCCGGCGCATGGTCCCGTGAAAGCCGAGCGCCGCGACGTGATGCTGGCCGCACGAGTTCGGGCAGCCGGAGATCTTCACGTCGAGCCGGCTCGCTCCCTCGAGCGCCGCGCCCGCCGTCGCCAGCCGCTCGGAGACCGCGGTCGAAAGCTCGCGCGAGCGGGTCACCGCCAGGTTGCAGGTGTCGGCGCCCGGGCACGAGGTGACATCGTGGATGGTGCGCGCTCCTGAGCGCCCGAGCCCGAGCGCGGTGAGCTCGGCGTGCAGCGCGCTCAAGCTCGCCTCGGGCACGAAGCGGAACAGCAGATTCTGCTCGTTGGTGGTGCGCAGCTCGGCCTCGCCGAAGCGCCGCGACAGCCCGGCGACCGCGCGGAGCTGCGCCGAGGTGACGTCGCCGCGCTCGAGCCGCGCCAGCACCGCGTAGTAGCCCGCCTGCTTCTGCGGCACGCAGTTCGAGCGGAACCACTCGCCGAAGCCGTCGACCGCCGCCTCCTGCCGGACCGGCGGGCGCTGAAGGCGCAGCACCGCGTCGGGCCGGGTCTGCTCGGTCTCCGACGAGGTATCGATCGGAATCGTCGCCCGCCCCTCGGCCGCGATCTTCTCGAGCTCGATCTGATACTCGCGCCGGAGCGCCTCCATCCCGATCTTCCGGATCACGTACTTCAGGCGCGCGCGGCTCTTGTTGTCGCGATTGCCGGTGCGATCGAACACGCGCACGACCGCCTCGAGCACCGGCAGCAGCCGATCGGCCGGCACGAAGCTCTCGAGCAGATGCGCGTTCTCGGGCGACGTCGACAAGCCGCCACCAACGCGACTTTCGAACCCGCGTTCGAGATTTCCCCGACCGTCGTCGGAACCGCGCAGGCGAGGAGCCGAGCGAACGCGCGCCAGGATCGCAACGTCGTTGATCGCGCCCTGCGCGCAGTCGTCGCCGCAGCCCGACAGCGCGATCTTGAACTTTCGCGGCAGCGCCTGGCAGATCGGGTTGCGCAGAAAGTGGCGCGTCACCGCGCGGCCATACGGCGTCACGTCGAACGGCGCGCCCTGGCACACCCCGGCGAGCGCGCACGCGGTCACGTTGCGCACGGTGTTGCCGCACGCCTCTTTGGTGGTGAGCCCGGCGTCGGCGAGGATGCGCATCGCCTCGGGCACGCGCTCGAGCTTGCAGAAGTGGAGCTGAATGTTCTGTCGGGTGGTGACGTGGCCGAAGCCGCGCGAAAATTCGTCGGCGACCCGCGCGACCGTCTCGACCTGCTGAGCGGAGAGCACGCCCTGCGGCACCTTGACCCGCAGCATGTTGACGCCCTCTTGCCGCTGACCGTAGGTGCCGCGCCCGAGCCGAAAGCGCTTGAACTCGTCGGCGGTCATCTCGCCCTGCTCGTACTTGCGCAGGTGCGCGACGAAGTCGTCGATGTCCTCGGTGTCGGCGAACGAGAGCAGCGGGCCCATGTCAGAGAGCATTGCGCCGGCCCGCCCCCTGATCAAGCGAATTTTTACAGGTTCTTTACCGGAAAACAGTACAATTCACATCCACATGAAATTTAAAACGAATCTAATTACCACCGCGCCTCGATAGCGGCCATTTTTCGCTATTCCGCGAGCGCCGCCTTGCCGATCTTGCGGATGTCGGCGCCGGCCATGGTCCAGCTCACGAACGCCTTGCCGACCTCGGCGAAGTCGTCGCGCCGCTTGCTCTTGCGCGCCGAGCGCAGGCAGTCGTCGAACGCCTCGGTCTCGCGCGAGTCGGAGGCGAGCCGCCTTTGGGTCGCGACCAGGTTCTTGCTGCCGCCCATCGCCATCTCGTCGGTGAGCTCCTTGCCGCACGCGCTGTCGAGCTTGGTGAGATACGCCGCGTCCTTGCACTGCTTGAAGAGGAACTCCACCTCGGCCTGCCCATCTTTCATCTTGTCGACGTCGGGGATCGCGCAGTGGAGAAAGCGATCGTAGGCCTCGACCTCTTTGGGCGGCTTGCCGCCGGCGAACGAGTGCCAGGCGGCCGAGTCGGAGTCGAGCAACTTGGCGACCTGCATGTCCTGCACCTGCGCCGGCGCGATCCGCGACCAGGCGTCGAGCGAGGTCGCGAGCTCTTTGAGCGAGCCCGCATATTTCTTGAGCGCGTCGGTATAGACCGCGGGTCCCGAGAGCGACTCGACCTTGTGCATGGCATCGATCGCCATCGGCGTGCAGGTCACGTTGACCTTTTGCGGATAGGTCGTTGGGTCGATCCCGAACTGTCCGGTGATGCGCCCGACCAGCACCAGGTTGTCGGGGATCGCCTCGATGTTGACGTTCGGCCCGAGCAGGCAGCCCCAGAACTTGCCAAGGTCGTCCTTCTCGATGTTGGCGAACGAATCGAGCAGCGCCGCGTGCGCCTTGCGCTCGTTCTGCCGCTGCATCGAGTGAACGATGAAGTAGCCGATCGCACCGGCGGCGAGAAGGCCGATGACGATCATCGGCGTCTTCGAGCCCTTCTTGGTCAGCGAGAGACTGGGATCGAGCGGGTCGTTGGGATCGTCCATGGATGTCCTCCTCGGCACAGCCTCGGGGCCGACATGATATCAGAGTTGCGCGCGGGCGAGCTCGGAGAGCGCGCCGGCCAGGTAGTGGCGGGCCATCTCCTTGCGCCAGCCGAGCATGAAGTCGGTGTTGTCGAGTGGTTTGGCCAATCGCGCCGCCGCGTCGACGGCTTCTGCGATCGCGCGCGCGTCGTCGATCGGGTGGCCGACCAGCTTCTCGGCCGCCGCATCGGCCGCGTGCGGGCGGGAGCCGACGCCGGTCAAGAAGATCCGCGCCTCCTTCACCACGCCGCTTTCGTCGAGCCGCGCCGCCGCCGCCACGCCGAGCACCGGGAAGTCGAACGAGCCGCGCCGCCTGAGCTTCCAGTACGACGCCCGCCAGCCGGTCGGGTCGGGCAGCCGGATCTCGGTCAAGATCTCGTCGGGGCGCTTGGTCAGGTACGCGATCCCGTCGTCATGGAACAGCTGTTCAACTTTTTGAACACGTGTTCCATTTTTCGAGACCAGGGTGATCTCGGCGCCGATCGCGCACAGGACCGGCGCGGTATCCGACGACGCCACCGCCCAGCAGCGCGGCGAGCCGGGCGCGACCCAGCAGACCTGGCCGTCCTTCTTCAGGCAGAAGTCGATGCCCTTGCGCCACTCGTAGTTCTGGTCCCAGTAGTTGCAGCGGGTGTCGAGGCAGAGATTGCCGCCGAGCGTGCCCATGTTCCGCAAGGGCGGCGTCGAGATCAGCGAGGCGGCGCGCGACAGCGCCGGCCAGGCGGCGCGCACCTCGGCGGAGCGCTCGAGATCGGTGAGCGAGGTCATCGCGCCGATCGCGAGCCCGCGCTCGGCCGCGCGCACGCCGCGGATGCCGCTGACGCCGCGCAGGCCGATCACGCGCGTCGGGGTCTGCTGCCGCCGCTTCATATTGGGAAAAAGATCGGTGCCGCCGGCGACCAGCGCCGCCTCCGGACCTTCTCCGGCGAGGATGCGCGCCGCCTCGTCGAGCGCACGCGGCGCGAAGTAACGGAATCGCGGCAGGCGCATCATGACGGGCGACCCTCCTTCTTCAGCGCCGGGACGGCCGGCTCGCGCTCCGGAGCACCGCTTTGGCGCAACTCCTCGACGGGCGGCGCGATCACCGCGCCCTTGACCCGGTCGCGCTTGCGCGGACGCTCGTTCTTCGCCCTGCCGTCGCCGCCCTCCCACGGCGGCGGCACCTCGAGCGGCTCGGGCCAGGCGATCTCCGGAAACTTCGCCGGGCCGAAGCGGCGCGATTTCGCGCCCAGCGCCTTGGCGATTTTTTCCGGCGTGACCGGCACCTCGTCGACGCGCACGCCGACCGCGTCGAACACCGCGTTGGCGACCGCCGGCATGATCGGCAAAAGCGGCCCCTGCCCCACTTCCTTGGCGCCGAAGGGTCCGTTCGAGTCCGGCTCCTCGATGAGGTAGGTCTCGATCTCCGGCATATCGAGCGTGCCCGGGCTCTTGTACTCGAGCAGCGACGGAAACTTGTGCACGTTCGCGCCCGAGAGCTTGGGCGGCAGGCGCCGGTACTCCTGCTCCTCCATCAGCGCCTCGCCGAGGCCCATGTAGACCGAGCCCTCTACCTGCCCGCGCGCCAAGACCGGATTAATAGCCCGGCCGAGATCGTGCGCGACCCAGATCTTCGGCACCTTGAGCCAGCCGGTTTTGGGATCGACCTCGACTTCCACCACCGCCGCCGAGAACGAGTAGGCCGGCGAGGGCCCGACGCCCGCGCCCTTGTAGTCGCCGGGCGACTTGGGCGGGCGATAGCTGCCGGTGGTGCCGAGCGTGCCGTGGATCGCTTCGGCCAGCCGCACCGCCTCGGCGAACGAGACCCCGACGTCGGGATTCTCCCCGTCGAAGACCCGCCGCTCGGCGAACACCAGCCGCGCCTTCGGCAGCTCGAGCTTGCGCGCGACGGCATCGGCGAGGAGCGCGCGCGCCCGCTCGGCCGCCTCGATCGCCGCGTTGCCCATCATCAAGGTCACGCGCGACGAGTAGCTGCCGAGATCGACCGGCGTGAGGTCGGTGTCGCCGGTGACGCAGCGGATGTCGAACGGATCGATCCCGAGCACCTCGGCGATGCAGGCGACCAGCACGTTGTCGGAGCCCTGACCGATCTCGGTCGCGCCGCAGAACGCCGCCACTCTTCCGGAGCGATCGAGCTGGAGCTGCACGCCCGAGTGGGGCAGCTCGTTCCAATAAATCGGCAGCCCGGCTCCGCACAAATAGGAGCTGCAGGCGAGCCCGAGCCCGCGCCCTTCGGGCAGCTTGCGATAGCGCTCGTTCCAACCCGAGCCGCGCACCACCGCCTCGATGCACTGGATGAGCCCGGTCGAATTCACCTTCAGCCAGTTGGCGGTCAGGCTCTCGGGCGGCACCGCGTTGGCGATCCGCCACGCCGCCGGATCGACCCCGAGCTTGTGACAGATCTTGTCGATCTGGACCTCGAGCCCGAAGCGCGGCTGCGGCGTGCCGTGCCCGCGCTTGGGCCCGCACGGCGGCTTGCAGGTGAACACCCGGCAGCCGCGAAAGCGGTAGCGCGGGATCTGGTAGGTCACGGTTTGGAGCGCGCCGGTGTAGAAGGTCGACGCCACTCCGTAGCTGCCGTAGGCCCCGCCGTCGAGCAGGGTCTGCAGCTCCTGGCCGGTGATTTTGAACCCTTGTTCCGTTTTTTGAACGCCGGTTCTAATTTTCATCAGCACCGGGTGGCGGCCGCGGTGGCAGTAGAAGACCTCTTCGCGGGTGAGCGCGATCTTGACCGGCTTGCCGGTGAGGAGCGCCGCCTTGGCGCAGACGATCTCGTGGTTGAACGGATCCGACTTGCCGCCAAACCCGCCGCCGTTCGGAGTGGCGATCACCCGGACGTGCTGCGCCGGCAGCGAGAGCACCTTCGACAGCGAGCGGTGCAGATAGTGCGGAGTCTGCGTCGACGAGGCGACCACCAGCTTGCCGTCGGGATCGAGGTAGGCGAGCGTGGCGTGCTGCTCGATCGGCAGGTGGGTGTTGCCCTGAAAGAAGAAGACGTCCTCGAACACCTCGTCCGCCGACGCGAGCGCCTGATCGACGTCGCCGAAGTCGAGCGCCACCTTCTTGTGGACGTTGCCCTCGTCACCGTAGTCGTGCAGGCGCGGCTCGGAGATGGTGAGCGCGTCGTCGGGATCGGCGATGGTGGTGAGCGGCTGGTAGCGGACGTCGATGAGATCGAGCGCCTCGAACGCGGTCAGCTCGTCGACCGCGATCACCGCCGCGACCGGATCGCCGACGAACCGCACCCGATCGGTGCACAGCGCGTGCTCGTCCTGCGAGACCGGCAGGATGCCGAACGGGATCGGAAAGTCGGCGCCGGTCAGCACCCGCTTGACCCCGGGCAGCGCCTCGGCGCGGGCCGCGTCGATGCCGAGGATTCGCGCGTGCGGCACCGTCGAGCGGAGGAGCTTCATGAACAGCATCCCCGGCATCGCCAGATCGTCGGCGAAGCGGGTCTGCCCGGTCACCTTGGCGCGCCCGTCGACGCGGCGGAGCGGCTTGCCGATCACATTTCTTTTTTCAGCCACGGCGCACCACCTCGCCGAGGAGCGGCGCCGCCGGCGATTCGCCGCGCAGGATCTGGGCCGCCGACTCGACCGCTTCGAAGATTTGCAGGTAGCCGGTGCAGCGGCAGAGCTGGCCCGAGAGCGCCTCGGCGACCTCGGTGCGCGTGGGCCGCGGGTTTCGCTCGAGCAGCTCGCGCGCGGCGAGCAGAAAACCCGGCGTGCAGTAGCCGCACTGGGCCGCGCCGTGATCGGCGAAGCAGCTCTGAAGCGGGTGCAGCTCGGGGCCGCGCTGCATCCCCTCGACGGTTTCGACGTTTCGGCCTTCGCACTCGACCCCAGCGACCAGGCAGGAGAGCACC
>JANWLJ010000083.1 GCA_025450955.1 Polyangium sp. (in: bacteria)
ATCGGTCCTGCGCAAAGAGCTCGACCCGATCAAAGCGATGATGCAAAAGAAGCTCGAGCTCAAAGGGCAGATGACGATCATCGTCAAGTTCGTCAACGCCTCGAAGGAGCTGGTCGAGGCCGCGACCCACGTCCCGACCCAATTCCTCGACGAGAAGACCTGACATGCGCTACGGCGCCGACCTCTCGTTCAGCCTCTATCAGCCGACGCGGGTGGTGTTCGGCGACGGGGTGAGCTCCGAGCTCGCGATCGAGTGCAAGCGGCTCGGGGTCGAGCGCGCGGTGATCGTCACCGACGCTTTCTTACGCGAAAAAACCGACGTGGTCGCCCGCGCCGAGAAGGCGCTCGGCGGCCGGCTGGCCGGCGTGTTCGAAGGGGTCATCCCCGATACCGGCGTCGAGGTGATCGACGCGGGCGCCGCCTTCGCGCGGGCGCAGGGCGCAGACGGGCTCATCTCGGTCGGCGGCGGCTCGGCGATAGACACCGCCAAGGGGATGGCGATCGTCCTCACCGAGGGCGGCTCGATCCGCGACCATCAAGGATCGATGCGGCTGCAAAGGCGGCAGACTCCGCACCTCGCGGTCCCCACCACCGCCGGCACCGGCTCCGAGGTCACGTCCTATATCGTCGTCAAGGATCAGGCGCGGCACGAAAAGATGCACTTCATGGAGGAGCGGGTGATCCCCGACGCCGCCCTCCTCGACCCATCGGTGACGCTCGGGCTTCCGCCGAGGCTCACCGCCGCCACCGGCGCCGACGCGCTCACCCACGCGATCGAGGCCTATACCGCGCTCAACTCGAACCCGATCACCGACGCGCAGGCGCTCGGCGCGATTCGCCTCATCGGCGAGAGCCTGGCGCGCGCGGTCGCGCACGGCGACGATAAAGCGGCGCGCGGCCAGATGCTGATCGCCGCCAACCTGGCCGGGATGGCGTTCAACGCGGCCGGCGTCGGGCTGGTCCACGCGATGGCCCACGTGATCGGCGCGCGCCACAACGTTCATCACGGCACCGCCAACGCGATCTGTTTGCCGCACGTGATGCGCTGGAACAACGACGAGCTCTCCGCCCGCTATCGCGAGGTCGCGCTCGCGCTCGGCGTCGACGTGCGCGGGCTCGGCGACGAAGCGGCCGGGCTCGCCGCCGCCGATCGGGTCGCCAAGCTGCTCGCCGAAGTGGGATTGCCCTCGCATCTGCGCGAGGTCGGCGTGCCCGAGAGCGATCTCGCCGCCTGCGCCGAGGGCTCGCTCTCAGACGGCGCGATCGTCTTCAACGGCAAGTTCGCCGCCGACCAGGAGCTGGTCCTCGGCGTTTATCAAAACGCTTATTGATGAAGAGGCCCATCGATCATGGTTGATGTCGTCACGCTCGACGCGCAGGCCGCCGACAACGGGCTCGCGCTCATGCTGCAGGGCCTTTTGGCCGAGAGCATCGCCGCCTCGGACGACAAGCGCCGCGCCTTCGAGTCGATGTCCTCGACCTTCGGCATCGTCGCGCCCGACGCCGAGGTGACCGTCACCCTCGAATTCGATGGCGGCCGCTGCACCATTTACGATGGCCTGCGCCATGAGCCGGCGCTGGTGATCACCGCCGACTCCGGCAAGATCCCGGAGCTCAGCCTGCTCTCGATTCGCTACGGCCTGCCCTGGCTCCTCGACGAGAACGGCCAGGCGTTCGTGCGCTCGCTCCTCAAGCGCGAGATCCGCATCGACGGATTGGTGCGCATCCCGCCGACCCCGTTCAAAACCGCCAAGGCCGCGCTCGACCTGGTGCGGCTCACCCGCATCCTCTCGGTTAACTCGTAGGAAGGAAATAGATGGCCGACGAATCCGAATTCAACGCGCTCCCCCGTCCGGAGCCGAAGGAGATCGACGAGAAGCTGTCGATCCAGCTCCGCCACCTCGCCGACGACGCGGTCTTGCGCGGGCAGCCGAATGGTGAAGAGCGCTGCGACAACTGCCTCTATTACATCGAGCCCGAAAAGAAGATCAGCTACTGCTTCCACCCCAAGCTGCGCATCCTGGTCGGCGGCGAGTGGTGGTGTCAGTGGTGGGAAAAGATCCCCGACGAAGATCAATAACGCGTAGGGCCGCGCACGAATTTTTGCGCCGGGCAGCGGGCGGCCCTAGCCTGGATGCACCGTGTCCGCTGCGCGCACCGTCTGGATTCGCCGCCTCGGGCTGGCCGCCGTCATCGCGCTCGCGATGGGCTACGTTCCCTATCACCTCTATTCGAGCTCGGGCCTCTCGCGTTATCTCGGCCTCAAGCGCGAGCGCGACACCCTGCGCGAGAACAACCTCGCGCTCTACGACGCGAACCGCCGCCTGCGCGCGGAGCTCGACGCGATCGTCGAGCCGGGCACCGACAAGCTGTCGAACGCGGCGATCGAGCGCGCCGCCCGAGACGAGCTCGGCCTGGTCAAGCCGGGCGAGGTGGTCTTCGAGCTCGGGAGCGGGTCCAACTGATGCTGCTCGGCGCGCGCGTGCGGCGCATCTTGTGGCAGCTGCGCCGGCTGGCGTGGGGCGCGTGGGCGACGTGCATCACCGCGGGCGCGGCGGTGCTGGTCGGGCGCGGCTGGTTCCCCGATCTGAGCGGCCGCTCGGCCGAGGCGGCGCCGGTGGTGGTGGCCTGCCTGCTCGGACTCTTGGTGATCGCCAAATTGGTCGCGCGGCTGCGCGCCCCGGCCGCCGCGGGATCGCGACCGATCGGTTGGCAGAGCGGCGCGTCGCGCTCCGAAGAGTGGCGCACCGCCAAGAGCGATCTCGAGCTCGGCGCGGCGCTGGTGGTGGCGATCTACGTGACCCTGGCGATGTCGGGCGGGCTGCGCTCGCCGATCTATCCGCTCATCTTCGCGCTCACCGCCTTCCTCATCACCTTTCATCGGCTGGTGGTGGCGCTGCCGCTGGTCGCGCTCACTTTCGGGATGGAGCTCTTGCTCTTTCACGCCGAGCGCCGAATCCCGCACGCGCGCGAGCTGTACGCCTCGCACGCCGCGTTCATCGGCTTCTTCGCGCTGGTGCACCTGGTGTTTCTCCACGGCGAGGTGATGCGCCAGCGGCGCGAGAGCCGGCTCGCCCTCGGCCGCGAGCTGCGCGCGATGCGCGAAGAGGCGCGTGACTTCCGCCTGATCTCCTCGTCGCTGTCGGCCGATCCCAAGACCCGCTCGCGCGCCGCCGATGAAGAGCGGCTGGCGATCGGCGCGGTCGAGACCATTCATCTCTCGCTCTTCTACACGCTCGAGCTGCTCAAGAAATCGCTTCAGCTCCACACCTGCGTCCTACTCTGGCTCGACGAGTCGGGCGAGCGGCTGCGCATCAAGGAGCTGGTGACCGACGCCGACTGCATCACCGAGGTGCCGCTGCCCGCCGACGCCGGCGCGCTCGGCACGGTGGTCAAAAATCGCCTGCTGGTGAATTTGAAAGATCCCAAGCGCGGCCATCTGCCCTACTACTCGGCGCCGCCCAAGCTCGGCGAGATCGGATCGTTTCTCGGCGTGCCGGTGATGGAGGACGGCCATCTGCGCGGCGTGCTCTGCGCCGATCGCGCCGGCGAGCATCCGTTCACCGAGCAGGACGAGGGCCTCCTCGTCGGCGCCGCGGCGCAGATGCTGCGCGCGCTTCAGTCCGAGCGGGTGTTCGCCGCGGTCGAGCGCGCCAAGTACGAGCACGAGCGCTTCTTCGCCGCGCTCGCTCAGCTCAACCGCGCGCTCGGCACCGACCAGGTGTGCCAGACCACCTTCGAGGCCACCCGCGAGATCTGCGAGTACGACTTCGCCGCGGTCACCCTCTTCGATCCGCAGACCAAGAAGCACACAGTGGTCTCGGCCACCGGTGAGGTGCCGCGCGGGCTGCCCGGCGCCAATGTCGACAGCCGCGGCCTCGCGTCGATGGTGGTCAAGAACAAGCACTTTCTTCCCGCCGGCGGCGAGGTGCGCGACAAGGAGTCGCACGTCTACGGCAAAAAAGTGCGGCTCGCCGGGATGGAGTCGCTCCTGGTCCTGCCGCTCATCTGCGCCGACTCGGCGATCGGCTCGTTCGCGGTCGCCGCCCGCCGCCCGCGCGCCTTCGACAAGAACAAGCGCGAGATGCTCGGGGTGATCGCCAACCACGTCGCGGTCTCGCTCGCCAACGCGCAGATGTACGGCCGGATGGAGACCATGGCCACCACCGACGGGCTCACCGGGCTCGTCAACCACCGCACCTTCCAGGAGCGGATCGTCGACATGCTCGCGCGCGCCGAGCGCTCGCAGGGAAAACAGGCGCTCCTGCTCACCGACATCGATCACTTCAAGAAGGTCAACGACACCTACGGCCACCCGACCGGCGACGTGGTGCTACGCGGCGTGGCGCAGGTGGTGCGCGACTGCGTGCGCAAGGTCGATCTGGCGGCGCGCTACGGCGGCGAAGAGTTCGGCATCGTCCTCGAGGGCACCGATCTGAAGGGCGCCAAGATGCTCGCCGAGCGCATCCGCGCCGAGGTGGAGAAGCAGGTCTTTCAGCCGCAGAACGCCGGGCAGGAGCCGTTCTCGGTCACCATCTCGCTCGGCATCGCGGTCTATCCCGACGACGGCAAGGACAAGCAGGCGCTCATCGCCAACGCCGATCAGGCGCTCTATCACGCCAAGCACAACGGCCGGAACCGCGCCATCGCCCACGTCGAGATCGGCCCCGCGCGCCTCAAAGCGGTCAAGTAGCGGCGCGGCCTTCGCGGGCGTATAAATCCGCCATGCCCGTCTGGCTCAGCAAGATCTACACGAAGGGCGGCGACAAGGGCGAGACCTCGCTCGTCGGTGGACAGCGGGTGCCCAAGGACTCGCTGCGCATCGAGGCCTACGGCACCGTCGACGAGCTCAACGCGGTGCTCGGCCTCACCCTCAAAGCCAACCGCGACGAGCCCGGCCCCGACGCTGCCAAGGCGCGCCTCGCGACCCTGCTCGGCCGGGTGCAGAACGAGCTCTTCAACCTCGGCTCGCTGCTCGCCACCCTGCCCGAGGATCTCGATCCCAAGCAGCCGCGCATCGAGCCGCGCCACACCTTGGCGCTCGAGCACGAGATCGATTCGCTCAACGAACACCTGCCGCCGCTCCGCAGCTTCACCCTCCCGGGCGGCGGTTGGGTGTCGTCGTACCTGCACCTCGCGCGCACCGTCTGCCGCCGCGCCGAGCGTCGCCTGGTCACGCTCGCCGCCCAAGAGCCCGTCGACGCCGAAGCGGTGAAATACGTAAATCGCCTCTCCGACGCGCTCTACGTGCTCGGCCGCTGGAACGTGCGCGAGCGCGGCGAGACCGAGCCGCTCTGGACGCCGGAATCGACCTGATGCAGGATCGATCGAGGTGGACGAATCGACCGAAAAAAGCGTGGAGGGCCGCCGCGCGCTGAGGGGGCAGCGGCGACGGCGCCGGCGCTTCTCCAGCCTGTGCTTCTTCGTCGCCGGCCTCGCGTTCGGCAGCGCGTTCTATCTCTTGCGCGCGCACATCGCGCTCATCGGCGCCCGCCCCGCACCTTTTTTGGCGCTGGTCGCGCTGATGGTGGTGGTGTTCTGGATGGGCGCGCGCGCCGAGACCGAGATCGTTGCCCTCGACGAGCAGCTCCGCGCGCTCGACGCCGCCGCGCTCGCCGCC
>JANWLJ010000084.1 GCA_025450955.1 Polyangium sp. (in: bacteria)
TGCAGGCGGCGCACGCGAGCGTGAGCCCGAGCGCGAGGACGAGGAGCGGTTTCATGCCGGCCGGTCAACGCAAGCGAGGTGCCACCCCGGAAAACAGCATAGGCGCGCGAAATCGCGATCGAGCGGCTGTCCGCGACGGCGACGCTGTCACTTTGCTAACGCGCGCGCGCGGGAAGCACACGGCGAGCAGAAATTCCGCTACGATCGATCCATGACCTGGATCAAACGCACGCTACCCGCCGAGAGCTCCGACATCGCCAAACGCCTCGAGGAGCTCGGCCGCGCCTCGCCGGCCGAGTACGACCAGACGAAACGCCACCTCCGCAAGACGCCGGCGATCATCAACGACGACAGCATCATGCTGGCGCACTCGCTCATCCCCGACGCGATGGAGCACATCTTCCGCGGCTACTCGGCGCTGCTCGCGCCCGATCTCCCGCTCTCGCGCCGGCAGCAGGAAATGATCGCGACGGTGGTGGCCGGGCTCAACAGCTGCTTTTATTGAACGGAGTCCCACGCAGAGTTTCTGCGTCAGGTGACCCTCGATGAAGCGTTCGTGCTCGTCCTCAAGCGCAACTGGCGCGAGGCGCCGATCGATGAGATCGATCGCGCCATCTTGACCTTCGCCGAAAAGCTCACGCTCCAGCCCTCGCGCATGACCCGCAAGGACACCGAAGAGCTGCGCGCCGGCGCCAGGCTCGACGATCGCGGGGTCCTGCAGGTGACGGGGATCGCCGCCTTCTTCAACTATTTTTCGCGGGTCGCCGATGCGCTCGGCGTCGGCAAGGGCTCCG
Source organism: Polyangium sp. (in: bacteria) (assembly GCA_025450955.1). GTDB lineage: Bacteria > Myxococcota_A > Polyangia > Palsa-1104 > Palsa-1104 > JANWLJ01. The sequence continues at coordinate 795 of JANWLJ010000084.1, forward strand.
GCTAGAGACGGGCATGCCCTCTTTGCCCGTCATCATCGGCGCCGGGATCACCGGCATGGCGATCAGCGCCCGGCTCAGCCAGGCCAAGATCCACCACGTCCTCGTCGGGACGCCGCCGCCCAATTGCGCGCCCAAGCTCGGCGAGTCGATGGAGATGCTCTCGAGCATCCTGCTCGACGAGATGTTCCCCGATCTGCACGAGCACTTCGTCTCCAAGCGCGGGATTTTTTTCTACACGTACAAAGCGGTGATGGGGGCGAACCTCAACCTCGCCCGCAGCCTGCATCCGCGGGTGGACCTGGTCTCGATCGGCGGCGTGTCCGCGTTTCTCCTCGCGCTGCTCGGTTATCGCCGGCCGCGGCTCGGCGCCATCCACGTCGACCGCATCGGCTTCGACGCGGCGCTCGAGCGCAAGGTGCGGACGAGCGAGTATTGCCAGCTCGCCGAGACCCGGGTCCTCAAGGTCGCCTACGACGCGAGCGCCGATCGGATCACGAAGCTCCACCTCGAGGACGGGCGCGAGCTCGAGCCGAGCTACGTCTTCGACGCGAGCAACCAGGCGCGGGTGATCCCGCAAGCGATCGGGATCGAGTGCCGGCCGCTGTCAGCGGGCAGTCAGCGCGTCACCTTCGCGCATTACCGCGCCACCGCCGAGAGCCGCACGCCACAGACGATCGCGGCGCACAAGAATTGGATCTCGTCGAGCAACGTGGTGCGCCTGTTCGATCCGGTCGACGGCGTTCACGGCGTCGGCTGGTGCATCCCGATCGCCGACTACGTTTCGGTCGGAATCAGCCGCCCCGCAGATCGCAATCTCTCGGACGACGACGCGCTCGCGCTGCTCGAGCAATCGATGGCGGATCGCGGGCTCGGCTATCGCACCATCTATCCGGAGCTCGCCGGCGCGCAGTCGATCGACGCGCGCTTCTACGTCCATGATCGCGTCTGCGGCAAGAACTGGATCCTGGCCGGGCAGACCGGGTGCCAGGGATGGTTCAGCACCCTCACCGGCGTCGAGTCCTCACTCTTTTGCGCCTCGATCGCCGACAAGCTCCTCGAGTCGCCGGGGCCGGGGGGGGAGCGCGCGTCTCGCGCCTACCGTCAGTACATCGCCGCGGTGGTGAAGACGCACGAGGGCTTCAGCGCGTTCCACACCTCGACCGTCGACACGCCGCTCCGCGCGGTCGAGCGTCGCTACCACTACACCCTCGTCGCCGACCTCTATGGCCGGCTGACCTACCAGGCCGAGCTGTGCAACGGTCTCATCGCCGCGCTGTTCGCGCGGGTCGAGCGGACCTTTTTGAAGACCTGGATCTGGCTCGGCAAGCTGGTGGCCAAGGATCGATTCTGCCCGCTGGTCGTCGCCGAGCCCGAAGCCTTCCCGCAGCTGGTCGCCCACGTGCGCGAGCGCGGTCAGCCCGAGGTGGCGCCGGCCGACGAGTCGGCCACCTGCGGCGCGCCGGCGCCTGCGTTCGTCGAGAGCGTGGGCGCCGCCATCTTGGCCAAAGGCGATCTGCTGGCCTCGGTTCCGCTCTCGCCAAAGCTGACCGTCCGTATCGATGACCTCGCGGTAGGAGGCCTCACGGCCTGGCACGCGCTCGTCCGCCTTCGCGAGCCGCGCATCGCGGCGGTGCGGCTCGTCCCCGAGAAGATCGAGGACCAGGGTGGCGGCGCGCTCCGCAACTACGCGCGCTGTCACGCGCTGGTCGACGGCAACGACCGCTCGTCGCCGATGGTTATCCTCGCCTGCCTCACCGACGGCGATCGGCTGGCGGCGATCTCCACCTCGCGTCACCACCTCACCTTCCTCTTGGGCGACAACGCCCGGTACCGAATCCTGTTCGCCTTCACCCGCCTCTCGCTGGCGCTCGGCTCGCGGGCGCAGCCGCGCGCCCTCGATGCGCCGGGCTCCTGAGATAAGATGAGGGATGCTCCGGCTCCCTCTCCGCTCCGTCTCGACGTTCGCGATGCTCGCGCTCTTGACCACTGCCGCCCGGGCCGAGTCGCAGAAAGCGCCGCCCGAGGCGCTGCAGGCCATCAACCAGGCGTTTCATGGCGAATACGATGCCGCGCGAGAGGCGGCGCTCGCGTCGATCGATCCGCTGGTGATCGAGGACGGCGATCAGCTCATCCTGGTGCACGCGAAGCGGCGCTCGCCGGTGCTGATTCGGCCCGCGCGCTATCACGAGCTCAAGGCGGTGGACCACATCCCGCTCGCGCTCTACGTGATTCTCGAGCGGCGGAGCGGGGCGCGGCTCGACGCGGCTGCGCTCGCGGAGCTCGGGCATTACCGCGAGCTCTTGCGCGCGGTGAAAAAGGCGCTGCCCGACTGCGACTTCACGCCCATTCAACAGAAGCGTGAAGCCGAGCTGGTCGGCGCCTCGAGCGCGCTCATCGACCAAGCGATCGCCAAACGCGAGATCGGAAAGGCGGCGCTCGCGGCGTTTGCCCGCGGGAGCCGCGCCGGGCTCGAGGCCAACGCCGACGACGCCGCTCACCTCGAGCTCGATCTGATCGATCGGGCGATGAACGGATTTCGCCAAAAGCTCGACGACGCCGCCTGGCGGCGCCTGCACGTGGTGGTGATGGGCGCGCACATGGCGCGCTCGGGTGAGATCTCGATGCAGTATTTCAAAAAGCGCCTCGGTGAGCCGGAGGAGGGCGGGCGGATCGTCTACGCCGAGTCGCTGTTTGCCGAAGCGCCCGCGCTCGAGCTGCTCGCCACCCACGTGCTCGACGAGTCGGTCGGCGCGGCGTTCTTCGGCTCGCCGATGCGCATGCACCGCGATCTGCTCTCCGACTTCGGCCGCGCCTATTTGAAGACGCTCCTGCCGTCGCCCTGACGCCCTCGACGGAACGGTTGCCGCGGTGCCGCCGCGACGCGCGCGGGCGGTTGCATCCGCGGCTGGCAGGCCCATGACTCTGGCGGAGGGCGGACGGCATGCAACGACACCCGGAGTCGATGGCGACCCTGCGTTCTCACTCGGCGCTGCGCCCGCGCCCGAGGGTGCGAGCGCGCACGATCGAGCGGCGCGCGTCGGAGGACGCCGGGCGCTTCGCCGGGCAGCTCGTCGGCTTCATTGATCGGCAGCTCTGGCGCTGGGTCGCGAGCGCGGTCGCGCCCGCCGGGATCACCATCGACGGGCCCGAGCCGTGGGATCCGCAGGTGCGCGATCCGCGCTTCGTCCGTCGCATGCTCCTCGACGGCACGGTGGGCGTCGGCGAGTCCTACGTCGACGGGCAGTGGGAGTGCGCGGCGCTCGACGAGCTGACCGCGCGGCTGCTCGGCGCACGCGCGGTGCGCGGTTTTTCGCTGACCCGTCCGGAGGTGACGCAGGCGCTCGCGTCGCGGCTGTGGAACCGTCAGAGCCGGTCGCGCGCCCGCGCCAGCATCGAGTCGCACTACGATCGCGGCGACGCGCTCTATCGCGCGATGCTCGGGCGCACCATGGTCTATAGCTGCGGCTACTGGCCGGCCGCCCGCGATCTCGACGAGGCGCAGGAGGCCAAGCTCGAGCTCGCCTGCCGCAAGCTTCAGCTCGAGCCGGGGCTGAGGGTGCTCGACATCGGCTGCGGCTGGGGCGCGTTCGCGCGTCACGCGGCCGAGCGCTACCGGGTGCGGGTGGTCGGCGTCACCGTCTCGCCGGCGCAGGCGGCCTCCGCGCGCGCGCTGTGCCGCGGCCTGCCGGTCGAGATTCGCCTGAAGGACTATCGCGATCTCGACGAGCCGTTCGATCGCATCGTCTCGATCGGCATGTTCGAGCACGTCGGCGCGCGCAACCACGACACCTTCTTTCGCGTCGCCCACCGCTGTCTCAAGCCGGGCGGGCTGTTCCTGCTCCACTCGATCGGCAATCTCACCACCGCCACCAGCACCGATCCCTGGATCGATCGCTACATCTTTCCGGGCGCGCTGCTGCCGTCGGCGCGTCAGATCGCGAGCGCGATCGAGGGGCGGTTCGTCCTCGAGGACTGGCACAACTTCGGCGCCGACTACGATCGCACCCTGCGCGCGTGGCACGACAACTTCGAGGCCGCCTGGCCCACGCTCGCCGCGCTCGGCGATCCGCGGTTCGACGAACGGTTCCGCCGCACCTGGCGCTTCTACCTGCTCACCTGCGCCGGCTCTTTTCGCAGCCGCCACAACCAGCTCTGGCAGCTGGTGCTCTCGAAGGGCGGGGTGCCGGGCGGTTATCGTCGCCCGCACCTGTGAAACATTTGCGCGGCCTGGTCAGACAATCCTCTGAAACTACGACCGTTTTTCTTGCTTCGGGACAATTTTTCCCGGTATCATCGAAGTCGGGGGAGGGTAATCGAGAATACGGGAGCTACGATTGGGAAAGCTGCCCCCGCTGCGCCCGCGCCGCCCGAGCCTCAGCTTCCTGGTCGCCTGGAAGCTGGTCCCGCCCAAAGATCCCGAGAGCTGCCGCTGGGAGTGCCTCGACGGCCGCTGGGTCGCGCTCACCGTCGGCCACGACACCGAGCTCGGCAAGGTGGTGGTCACCGACTCCGGCGGCCGCTCAGAAAAAATCGAAAGCTATGAAGAAGCGCTCGCCTTGGCCAAGCTCTGGCGCGACTGACCGCTACCTATACGCGGCGCCGTCGGGCTCGACGGTGACTGCGGTGCCGTAGGCGATCACTTCGGTGACGCCGCCCATGATCTCGGTGGCGTCGTAGCGCATTCCGACCACCGCGTTGGCGCCGACCTGCGAGGCGTGCTCGAGCAGGATCTGGAACGCCTCCTGGCGCGCGCGCTCGCACATGCTGGTGTAGATGGTGACGTGGCCGCCGAACAGCATCTGCAGCCCGGCGCCGAAGTTGCCGATCACCGAGCGCGAGCGCACCACGATCCCGCGCACCACCCCGAGGTTCTTGGTGACCCGCAGCCCGGGCAGGGTGAACGCGGTGGTCACCATCGACGAGCGGATCCCCTCGGCGGGGACCAGATCGTAGGGCTTCGAGACAGGGGCGAGCGGTCCGGGCTTGTCCATGTGCTCGGACCCTAACACGAGGCGCTTGCGGCGGGCTCGGAAGGTTGCACACTGCGAGCATGCTGACCTCCATTGGCAGTCCCGGGCAGAAGCGGGGCGGCGACGATCTCACCTCGAGCTTGCTCGATTGTCACGAGCGCATCCGGCGCTTCTCCAAGCTGGCGGTGCGCCTGGCGCAGGCGGAGGCGGGCGATCCGGCCGAGCAGATCGCCGAGGCGGCGGCGGGGGTGCGTCGCTACTTCACCGTCGCGCTGCCGCTGCACAGCGCCGACGAGGAGCGATCGATCGAGCCGCGGCTGGTGGTGGTGCGGCCCGAGCTCGGCGAGACCTTCGCGAAGATGGCGCGCGAGCATCGCCAGCTCGAGGCGCTGATCGAGGAGCTCGAGCCGAGCTGGCGCCGGCTCATCGACGAGCCCGCGCGTCACGCCGAGGAGGCCGCCCGGCTGCTTGGCCCGTCGGAGCGGCTGGAAGCGCTGTTCGCGATCCACCTGGTTCCCGAGGAGACGGTGGTCTTTCCGGCGCTCGCTTCGCTCGCTCCCGAGGAGCGCGCCCTGGCGCTCGGCGAGCTGCGCGCGCGCCGTCAGCGGTAGCGCGTGATATGAATGGGGCGGATGCGCGCGGCGCCGCTCGCCCTCGTGGCCGGGTTCGTGGTCGCCGCCGCCGGGCCGGCGGTCGCCGAGGCGCCGGTGCCGATCGCGGTGGCGCCGTTTTCGACCCGCTGCTTCGACGCCGCCGAGCTGGCCGATCGGGTGCGCGCGCGAATGCCGGAGGCGACCGTCGAGGTGGGCGCGCCGCCGCCTGGCGCTCATCAGCTGGTGCGGGTGGCGGTGGCGGGCGACTCGCTGGTGGTGCGGGTGACTGCGACCAGCGCGCGGCACCGAGTGGTCGGCAGCGAGCGGCGGCTCTTGCCGGCGGCGGGCGAGTGCGGAGCCCTGCTCGAGCTGAGCGCGCAGATCGTCATTCGCGCGGCGACCCCGATCCGCGCGCGCGTCGAGCTGCGCCCGCCAGCGCATCACGGCCCATCGTCGCAGCCGAACGGAGAGCGCTCCTCGCATCATGAGCCGATCGCGCGCGCGCCCGAGCGGCGGAACGAACCGCAGCCGCAAAGCGCGTCGCCGATCGCCGCGCCGTCCTCTTCGCAACCGACGCCAGAAAATTCGATTCCTTCGCGACCGTCGAATCCGCGCGCAACCAACCCGACCTCGACCAACCCAGCTTCGACGAACGCGAGCGCAAACGACGCGAACCCGGCGAACGCGAACGCGTCGCCCAACGCGAACGCGCGGATGATTGCAGGCCCGGCACCTGCGGCCAAAACCCATCCGGCCCCAACCGAGGTGCCCGCTGCGAGCGCGCCCGCCGCTCGGCGATCGATGGTGACGACGCGGCGCGCGCTGCCGGCGCGGAGGCGGCGGGTCGAGATCGACGCCGCGGCGATGTGGGCCTTTCCGCTCGACGGGCCGCCGTCGAATCCGGCCGGCGAGCTGGCGGTCGGCTACGCCTGGTCGCGGCTCGGGGTGACGGTGCGCGCCGGGGTCGAAGGGCAGAGCACCTTCGGCGCGCAGTCGAGCGCGGGACCGGTGACCGTGTCGACGCGGCGGGTGCCGATCTCGGCCGAGCTCCACTTCGATCTTCCGGTGCGCGGCGGCGCGGTGCGCTTCGGCGCCGGCCCCGAGCTCGCGCTCTGGCTGGCCCATTCCGGCGGCGTGCCGCGCCAGGCCTCGCGCGTGCTCGCCGAGCCGGGGGCGACGGTGCGCGCCTCGTATCGGCTCGAGCTCGGCCGGGTGGTGCTCGGCTTCGGCGTCGATCTCGACGTCAGCTTTCTCGGCGACGACCTGGCGATCGGCGGCGTCGGCACCGTCGGGCGCACCCCGATCGTACAGCTCGCGCCCTATCTCTCCCTCGGCACCCAGATCTTCTAGGCCCCCTTTTTTTGAAGGGCGCAGTTCGCTCCCTACATAAATGAGGCACAATCGTCATGTGGAGCGCGCCGCAAAGCCTCGCCATGTCGCCTGAAGAGAGGGACGCGCCCCGTCCCTCGGCGGCGGCGCTGACGCTCGAGGGCGTCTATCGCGAGCACTTCGATTTCGTCTTTCGCATGGCGACGCGCCTCGGCGGCCCCGGGCTCGACGCCGAGGACGCGGCGCAGGAAGTCTTCCTCGTCGTCGCCCGTAAGCTCGACACCTACGATGGATCTTCGCGCGTGACGACCTGGCTGTACGGCATCACGCTCAACGTGGTGCGCTCGACGCGCCGGCGGCAGCGGATCCGGCAGCTCTTCGAGCGGGACGATCTGCAGGCCGACGCGCCGATTCAGTCGGTCGATCGCGCCGAGGTTCGCGAGGCCCATCGCATCGCCTATGCGATCCTCGAGAAGTTGGCGCCGAAGAAGCGCGAGGCGTTCATCCTCGCCGAGTTCGAGGGGCTGAGCTGCGAGGAGATCGCCGCGATCGTCGGCACTCGCACCGAGACCGTCTGGTCGCGCCTGCACTACGCCCGCCAGGAGTTCGCCAAGCGCTTGGAA
>JANWLJ010000085.1 GCA_025450955.1 Polyangium sp. (in: bacteria)
GAGCTGCCGCTGGCGAATCTCCTGCAGCCGCTCGTCCTGTTCCTGGCGGATGTGCTGAAAGAAGCGCACCGCCACCGGCGGCTCGACGATCGGATCGAGCTCGAAGCCGGGACGCAGCGCGAGCAGCGCCACCACCTCCTGCCGCGCCTCGGGCATCTTCTTTTGAAAAAAGTAGGAGAGCGCGAGCAGCCGGTGCGCCTCGACCACCGACTCCTCGGTCGAAAGCTCGATGGTCGGATACAGGAGCGGCCTCACCGCCTGCTCGACGTCCTGATAACGCTGTTTCTTGTATGAAAGCTCGCTGGCCTGGAGCGCGACCTGCGGATTCTCCGAGGGCGCGGCGAGCGCGGTGAGCGGCAGCGCCAGCGCGAGCGCGAACCCGAACCCGAAGAGGAGCGCCCGCACTATTCGGCGCCCGCCGCGGCGAGGGTGATCGGCGCCTTCAAGCTCTGGCCGGCGCGCAGGGTGAGCGCGAGGGTCTGCGAGACGAAGTGCTTGTCGCGCGGCGAGATGGTCACCTGCACGGTGCGGCGGCCGTCATCGGACATCGCCGGGATCTCGACGGCGATCGGCTGGCGATCGTTATAGACCGCGGGCAGCCCGGCGACCAACACGTCGGCGCCGGGCGGCTGGGTGACGAGGGTGAGATAGGCGGGCCGCCACTCGAGCCGCACGTCGACGTGGCTCTGCTCGGGCGCCACCTGCACCGTCTTCGGAAAGCAGGCGTTGCTCAAGCACTCGAGCCGAAAGCTGTGCGGGCGATCGTCGATCGCATATTTCCCGTCGGTGTAGTCGCCTTTGTCGGCGCCGTCGATCCAGACGTGGATGGCGCGCGGATAGGGCACGAGATCGACGGTGCGCAAAACCGGCTGGGCGGCGGGGCGGAGCGGGTGATGGATGCGCGGCGCGGCGTGCTCGATCGGTTTGGCGATCGCCTCTTTCGGGACGATCGGCGCCGGCCGGGTCGGGATCGCCGCGGGGTGGACGATCGCGGTCGCGCTCGGAGACGCCGGCCGCACGGACGGGCGCGCGATCGGGGCCGGACGCGGGCGGGCCAGCCAGGAGCGGACTCCGAGGGTGGTCGCGCCGCCGATCGCGATCGCGCACAGCCCGACCAGCGCCACCCGCGAGAGCCGCCGCCTTCGGGCCACCCCGTCGACGAGCGCGCGCAGCTCGGGTGAGCGCGGCTCGATCGAGAGCGCGCGGCTCCACAGCTCGAGCGCCGCCGCGGTGCGCCCCGCCCGGGCGAGCGCGCCTCCACGCGCGGCGAGCGACTCGATGAGCCGCGGCCGGAAGGCGGCGGTCCACTTCTTCGGATCGGCGAAGAAGGCGGCGAGCTCGCGGCGCGGATCGTCGATCCCGGCGTCGGCGAGATCTTCGAGCAGCTCCTGCCGGAGCGGCGAGACGTCGGGGAACCGCTCGGCGGGCAGCCGCTTGAGCGCGTGCCCGATCACCCGCGCCAGCCGCGCGCCGATGAGCGGATTGATGCGCTCGGGCGCGATGAAGGTGCACTCGGCGATGCGCTTGAGCACCTCGTGCGGATTCTTGCCGCGAAACGGGAGCTGCCCGGTGGCGAGCTGATAGAGCAGGATCCCGAGCGCGAACACGTCGGTGCGAAAATCGAGCGGCCGCCCCTCGACGTGCTCCGGCGCCATGTAGGCCGGCGAGCCGAGCAGCTGCCCGGTCACCGTCATCCGCTCCTTGTCGACGATCTGGGCGATCCCGAAGTCCATCAGCTTGATGAGCCCGTCGTCGCGGATCATCACGTTCTCGGGCTTGATGTCGCGATGGATCACCCCGAGCGAGTGGGCGTGCTCGAGCGCGCGCGCCACCTCGCTCGCGATCATCTCCGCCACCTCGGGAAACGGCAGCGGACAGAGCGCGACGAAGCTCTTGAGCGTCTGGCCGTGGATGAACTCGGTGACGATGTAGCTCTCGGGCGAGTCGGGCCCCGAGTAGTCGAAGATCTCGAGGATGTTCTCGTGGCGCAGCTTGGCCACCGCGTGCGCCTCGCGCTGCAGCCGCGCCCGCGACTCGGCCACCTGGGCCAGATGCGGGTGCAGCACCTTGACCGCCACCTCACGGTTCAAGGTGGTGTCGAGGCCTTTGTACACGACCGCCATGCCGCCGTGACCGACCTCTTCGAGGAGCTGGTAGCGCTGGAGGGTTCGCCCCTGCGTCTGATCGCCTTCGGCCAAGACCCCGCCTACCCGGTCCCCCCGGGATTGACCACGGCATCCATGTCACGCCATGGCCTCTAACCGCCCCATCTTACCCGCGAGCTTTGCCGCGCGGCAACCGCGAACCTCTGATCGCTGGGTCACACCTGGCAGACAGTGCTCACATCGCCGGCCGGAAAAAATCGAAGCGGGCGAAGAAGGGCAGGGCGGCCGCCATCAGATCGACCTCCGGATCGAGCTGCTTGCCGATCCCTTCGGTGACCGCGATCGCGATGTTGACCAGCGTAAAGGTCGGGTTGGCCCGCACCCGGTGCTTGCGGATGATGTTCATCATGTCGAAGAAGACCGCCGAGACCTCGACCTCGCCGAGCTTCTTGCCGCTATAGCGCCCGACGAAGGCGACCACCGCCCGCTCGAACCCTTCGTAGTCGGGCACGTGTGACGAGGGCGACAGCTCGCTCATGATGCGCGCCATGGTCTTGCCGTCGGCCTGGGCCCAGGCGGCGAAGTAGCGGGCGAAGCCGCCGCGGTGCAGCTCGTCGAGCTCGCCGACCAATCCGAGATCGAGGATCGCCACCCGATCGTCGCGGGTGATGAAGATGTTGCCGGGGTGGAGGTCGGCGTGCACGAAGCCGTCCTCGAACACCATCTTGAGCAGGATGCGAAAGCCGATCGCGGCGAGGCGCTTGGGATCGGACGGGGTCTTGCGGAAGTTGAGGATCTTTTCGCCGTCGATGAAGTCCATCGTCAAGACCCGCCGCGAGCACAGCTCGCCCATGAGCGCGGGGAAGATCACGTCGGGATCGCCGGCGAAGTTTTTGCGAAAGCGCTCGTTGTTCTTGGCCTCGATGGTGAAGTCGAGCTGCATCCGGATGCCGCGGCCGAACTCCTCGACGCTCTCGACCGGCGCGAGCAGCGCCACCGACGGCGAGATGCACAGCGCCCGGGCGAACAGGCGCATCACCTGCAGGTCGAAGCCGCACAAGGCCTCGATCTTCGGGCGCCGCACCTTGACCGCGACCACCCGCCCGTCTGCGAGCCGCGCCTTGTGGACCTGCGCCACCGACGCCGAGGCGATCGGCTGCGGCGAGATCTCGGCGTAGAGCGCCTCGGGCGGCTTGCCGAAGTCCTCTTGCAGGATGCGCCGGACCTCGTCGTAGGGAAACGGCCCCACGTCATCTTGCAGCTTCTCGAGCGCGTGGATGAGATGGGGCGGAAACAGATCGGGCCGGGTCGACATGATCTGCCCGACCTTGATGAAGGTGGCGCCGAGCTGGCGGAAGCAGCCCACCACGCAGCCGGCGAACCACTCTTGCCGCCGCGCTTTGGGTTGAAACAGGACCAGCAGCACCAGCCAGCCGACCAAGAACCGCGCCGCGAAGAACGTCACGCAGGCGAAGATGAAGAGCGCGCGGCGGATGAAGCGGAGCGTGTCCATGGGCGATGCTCGAAGCATACCCGATCCCGAGCGCCGTATTGTCCCGCCGGTTGGACGCGAGTATGGTAGAAACCGCATTCATTCCAAGGGGTGGAAGGGGCACGATGGAAGCGACGACGGGAACGTCCGAAAAGGCGCAGGCGCCGAGCCAGTCCGGAAGGCACGCGATCGATCTGTTCGGTGAGCGGGTGCTCAAGTCGGGCGTCAAGACCTGCCTTCGCTGGAAAGAGGGCGGCGTCTGGCGCGAGGCCACCTGGAACGATTGGGACCACGCCTCGCGCGAGATTGCCGGCGGCCTGCGCGCGCTCGGCCTCGGTCACGGCGACCGCGCCTGCCTGCTCGCCAACACCCGCCCCGAGTGGGTCTATTGCGACATCGGGATCTTGATGGCGGGCGGAATCACCGTCCCCATTTATCAGTCGAACGTGCCGCACGAGTGCGAGTACATCGTCAACGACTCGGGCGCCAAGGTGGTGTTCGCCGAAGATCCGTCGCAGATCCTCAAGCTGCTGGCCGAGCGGGAGAAGCTCGGCCGGGTGGCGAAAGTCGTCTACTTCGACAAGACGGTGAAGCTCGCCAAGCCCGACGCCCAGGGGCGCACCGAGCTCAGCCTCGACGAGGTGCTGCCCGCCGCCGAAAAGGAGTGGGTGATCTCGCTCGCCGAGCTGCGCGCGCTCGGTCAGAAGTGGATCGCCGAGCATCCGGAGGAGCTCGAGCGCGGCTGGGCGGCGATCGATCCCGCGAGCCCGTTCACCATCGTCTACACCTCGGGCACCACCGGGCCGCCGAAGGGCGTGGTCTTGACCCACGCCAACATCGTCTGGGAGTGCGAAGCGATGCGCGACGTGCTGCCGGTCGACGAGACCGACGAGCAGCTCCTGTTTCTGCCGCTCGCGCACATCTTCGCCAAGATCCTCGAGTGGACCGCGATCGTCAAAGGCCCGCGGATCGCGTTCGCCGAATCGATCGCGCAGATCAAGGCCAACCTCGGCGAGGTACGCCCGACCTTCATGTGCGCGGTGCCGCGCGTGCTCGAGAAGGTCTATATCGGAATTCTCGGCAACCGAAACGCCTCGCCGCCCACCAAGCAGAAGATCTTCGATTGGGCATTCTCCGTCGGGCGCAAGGTCTCCAAGCTCAAGCAGCAGAATCAGCCGATCCCGTTTGGGCTGTCGGTGAAGAATGCGCTCGCCACCAAGCTGGTGTTCGGCAAAATCCAGGCGGTGCTCGGCGGGCGCATCCGCTTTTTAGTCTCGGGCGGCGCGCCGCTGTCGCGCGAGATCGCCGAGTTCTTCCACGCCGCCGGCGTGCTCGTCCTCGAGGGCTGGGGCCTGACCGAGACCACCGCCGGCACCTGCGTCAACCGCCCGGACAAGTACGCGTTCGGATCGGTGGGCGCGCCGGTGCCCGGCATCGAGGTGAAGATCGCCGCCGACGGAGAGATCCTGGTGCGCGGCGGCTCGGTGATGCGCGAGTATTACGGCAAGCCGGAAGCGACCGCCGAAGCGATCGATCAAGAGGGCTGGTTTCACACCGGCGACATCGGGGTGATGACCGATGGCCTGTTGCGGATCACCGATCGCAAAAAGGACATCATCGTCAACGCCGGCGGCAAGAACATCGCGCCGCAGAACCTCGAGAACGCGCTCAAGGCGACGCCGTACATTTCGCAGGTGATGGTGCACGGCGATCAGCGGCCCTATCTGGTCGCGCTCGTCACCCTCAATGAAGAGAACGTGGCCAAGTGGGCGCGCGACAACAACGTCGCCTTCTCGACCCTGGCCGAGCTGGCCAAGAGCTCCGAGGTGCACAAGCTCGTCCAGAAATACATCGACGAGCTGAACGCCAAGGAGCCGTCCTACTCGTCGATCAAAAAGTTCAGCATTCTGCCGGCCGACTTCTCGCAGGAGACCGGCGAGCTGACGCCAACCCTCAAGGTGAAGCGCAAGTTCACCGGCGAGAAGTTCCGGGAGGTCATCGACGCGTTCTATGCCAACTGATCCTCCGCCGGCAGTATCCAGCGCCGACTCGGAGAAGACCACGCTCGGCCCGCGGGTGCGCGGCTACGTGGCGCCGCTGCTCTCCGACTCGCCGGCCTGGTCGGCGCTGCTCGACGCGCCGGTGGCGATCGGGGTCTACCGTCTGAACGGACAGCTCCTCTTGGTCAACCACACCGCGCTCGAGCTGTTCGGCTTTCCGCTCGCCACCATCCTTCAGCACGGCTGGATCGGCCTCGCCCATCCGGAGCCGTCCGAGCAACAAAAGACCCACGAATCGCTCGCCGAGCTGATGGCCACCGAGGGCACCACCCGGATCCGGCGCAACGTCCACTTCGGCGACCACAAGCAGCACCTGGTCGAGATCACCTCGACCCGCATCCGCCTGCCCGACGGTGAGGCGGCGATCATGTCGACGGTGGTCGAGCCGGTCGGGATGACCATGCCCGAGGGCTCGGGCGAGCGCGGCTATCGCGAGCTCGTCGAAGACGGGCCCGACATCCTGACCCGCTTCGACGCGGCGAGCGCGCGGGTCACCTTCGTCAGCCGCGCGATCGAGCGCGCCACCGGCTTCGCACCCGACACCTTTTATTCCGATCCGGCGCGCTACGGGCAGATGCTCCACCCGGACAGCCTGCTCCTGTGGCAGAGCGCGTTCGAGCAGGTGCGCAAGGGCGACGCGCGCTCGTTCGAGCTGACGGTGCGCCACTCCGAGGGCCGCGAGTCGATCTTGCAGCAGGCGCTCTATCCGATCCGCGGCCGCGACGGGACCGTGCGGGTGATCGAGGGCGCCGCGCGCGACGTCACCACCGTCCGGCAGCTCGAGGCGCTCAAGGCCACCAACGAGGCGCGCACCTCGCTCGACCGCTTGAAGTCGCAGCTGCTCGCCAACGTCTCTCACGAGCTCAGGACGCCGCTCGTCAGCATCAAGGGCTATAACGAGCTGCTGCTCCGCGGCGCGCTCGGGCCGCTCACCGCGCGCCAGAAGCGCGGGCTCGAGATCGCCGGCGCCAACACCGAGCGGCTGATCGAGCTCATCGAGTCGCTGCTCGACTTCGCGCGCCGCGAAGAGGAGCGGCTCGAGCTGCACCGCGCGCGCTTCGATCTGCGGCTCGCGATCGAAGACGGGATGAGCGCGCTCAAAGATCGCATCGCCAGCCGCAACCTGACGCTGCGGCTCGAGCTCGGCTCGGCGCCGCTCGAGATCCTGGGCGATCGCACCCGGCTCGCGCAGGTGTTCCGCGCGCTCATCGGCAACGCCGAAAAATTCTCCGAGCCCTCGACCGCCGGCGAGATCTGGGTGCGCGCCGACGTGCTCGAGGGGAATCTGGTTCAGATCGCGGTCAGCGATCGCGGCATCGGCATTCCGAAAGAGGCGCACGCGCGCATCTTCGATCGCTTCTATCAGGTCGACGCCTCCTCGACCCGGCGGTTCGGCGGCGCCGGGCTCGGTCTCGCGCTCGCCAAAGAGCTGGTCACCCTGCATGGCGGCGAGATTCGCGTCGAGTCGGCCGAGGGGCGCGGCTCGACCTTCACCGTGCGGCTGCCGCTCGCCGAGGCCACCGGCGATCGCCCGGCCGAGAGCGCGCGGCCGGTGCTCCTGGTCGGCGCCGACGAGCGGAGCTGGGCCGAGCTCAAACCGGCGCTCGAGTCCCCTTCGCTCGGGCCGGTCGATCTTTTTTCCGCGCACAGCGAGAGCGAGGTGCTCCGCCGCGCCCGCCGCCACCGTCCCGATCTGGTGCTGCTCGCCTTTCAGCAGCCGGGCGCCCCGGCCGCGAGCGCGCTGGTGGCGCAGCTCAAGCGCGAGAAGGAGACCGCCAGCTTGCCGGTGGTGGTGGTCTCCTCCGACGGGCGCCGTCCGATCGGCCGCGCCGACCTGGTCACCGACGCCGGCGATCAGGGCCGGCTCATCGCCGGGCTCAAGCGCCTGCTCGGCCGCGTGCCCGAGGCGAGGCGCCCGCCCAAGGTGGTGGTCGTCGAGGACGAGGTGGAGATCCTCGACTTTACCCGCTTCGTCCTCGAGCGGGAGGGCTACGAGGTCGGCACCTTCACCACCGGCCAGGAGGCGCTCGCCGCGATCGACGGCGACACCGGCCTGGTGATCCTCGACATCGCGCTCGAAGGCGACGACGGTATCCAGGTCTGCCGCGAGCTCAAAGGCGCTCCCGCCACCTCCGCGGTCCCGATCCTGATCATGACCGCGATGTCGGGCGAGGAGGTGCGCCAGATCTCGATCGCCGCCGGCGCCGAGGGCTATCTGATGAAGCCGTTCGGCGTCGACGAATTCCTCCGCCAGGTCCGTTTGCACCTGCGCCTGCGCGCCGACGCGCAGCCCCGCGAGCCGGCCTGAATCGGCTTGACACGGCGCGCGACCAGGCATAGGAATTTGGGACTTTATGTCTCCGCAGGCACGTAGCTCAGTGGTAGAGCACTACCTTGACACGGTAGGGGTCGGCAGTTCAATCCTGCCCGTGCCTACAATGACGATCGTATTTGGAACGCTCACCGCGCTCCAAGCCTCCTTCTATCCCTCCCTGTTCTCTTGATGCCCTTGCTCCACCGATGACCGAGCTCGAGAAACTACGGCACTCCGCCGCCCACGTCATGGCCGACGCGGTCAAGCGGTTGTGGCCGGACGCCAAGCTGACGATCGGGCCGCCGATCGAAAACGGCTTTTATTACGATTTCGATCTCGAGCACCATTTCTCCGACGAGGATCTGGCGCAGATCGAGAAGTTGATGGGCGAGATCGTCTCGGCCGATCATCCGTTTCGCGAGCAGGAGATCACCCGCGACGAGGCGGCCGCCTACTTCGGCGAGCGCAACGAGCCCTATAAGATCGAGCTTTTGCGCGCGATTCCCGAGGGGCAGCGGATCACGCTGCACTCGCACGGCCAGTTCACCGATCTCTGCCGCGGCGGCCACTGCCAGTCGACCGGCGAGATCAAGGCGTTCAAGCTGCTCTCGGTGGCGGGCGCCTACTGGCGCGGCGACTCGAACAACAAGATGCTCCAGCGCATCTACGGCACCGCCTTCCCCGACAAGCGCGCGCTCGACGACTACCTCAAGCAGCGCGCCGAGGCCGAGAAGCGCGACCATCGGAAGCTCGGAAAAGAGCTCGGCCTGATCGCGTTTCACCCGTGGGCGCCGGGCTCGGCGTTCTGGCTGCCGCGCGGCACGGTGCTCTACAACACGCTGTCGTCGTTCATGCGCCGGCTGCTCGTCGACGAGGCGGGCTACGTGGAGGTCAAGACGCCGCTCCTCTTCCACCAGAAGCTGTGGGAGACCTCGGGCCACTGGGAGCACTACGCGGACGCGATGTTCACCGTGCGCTCCGAGGAGCAGGAGTTCGGGCTCAAGCCGATGAACTGCCCGAGCCACGCGCTCATCTATCAGATGGACCTGCACAGCTATCGCGAGCTGCCGATTCGCCTGCACTCGCAGGACATCCTGCATCGCAACGAGGCGTCGGGCACGCTCGGCGGGCTCACCCGGGTGCGGCAGTTCGCCCAGGACGACGCGCACATCTATCTGCGTCCGGATCAGATCGAGGCGGAGGTGACGGCGCTGCTCGAGCTGGTCAAGCGGGTCTACGGCGTCTTCGAGATGACCCCCAAGTTTCAGCTCTCGACCCGCAACCCCGAGAAGTTCATGGGCTCGCTCGAGAGCTGGGAAGAGGCCGAGCGAGCGCTTGCGAGCGCCCTCGATAAGAACCATATCCCGTATCATGTCGAGCCGAGCGAAGCGGCGTTCTACGGGCCGAAGATCGACATCACCGTCGAGGACGCGCTCGGGCGCAGGTGGCAGTGCGCCACCATCCAGCTCGACTCTCTTCAGCCGGAGCGGTTCGACCTCAACTACATCGGCGAAGATGGACAGAAGCACCGGCCGGTGGTGATCCATCGCGCGATCTTCGGCAGCTTCGAGCGGTTCATCGCCATGCTGATCGAGCACTATGCGGGCGCCTTCCCGGTGTGGCTGGCGCCGGTGCAGGCGCGCGGGGTGGTGGTCTCCGAAAAACAGGAGGCGTTCGCCCGCACCGTCGAGAAGAAGCTGCGCGCCCGCGGGCTGCGGGTCGATCTCGATCTCACCAATGACAAGCTCGGCGCCAAGATCCGCCGGGCGCAGCTCGAAAAAATTCCCTATATGCTGGTGCTCGGGGATAAAGAGGTCGCGGCGGGAACCGTCTCACCGCGCGCTCGTGACGGCCAGCAGCTTCCGCCGATGGATCTCGAGTCGTTCGCAGACAGGCTCGTGGCCGAAGCGCAAGCTCCCCTCAAACCCAAATCGGAGGAATGAACATCCCAAAGCCATTCGACAGCCGGACTCCCTCGAGCCAGGACCAGTATCGCGTCAACCGCCGCATCCGCGTGCCGGAGGTGCGCGTGATCGGGGCCGACGGCTCGCAGCTCGGCGTCTTGCGCACCGACGAGGCGCTCCGGATCGCCGAGGAGGGCGGTTTCGATCTGGTCGAGGTCAGCCCGAAGGCGATGCCGCCGGTCTGCAAGATCATGGACTACGGCAAGTTCAAGTACGAGAACTCCAAGAAGACGAAGGAGGCGCGCAAGCACCAGTCGACGGTCACGCTCAAGGAGATCAAGTTCCGCCCCAAGACCGACGACCACGACTTCGACTTCAAGGTGAAGCACATCCGGCGCTTCTTGCAGGAAGGCAACAAGGCCAAGCTGGTGGTGATCTTCCGCGGCCGCGAGATCGTCCATCCCGAGACCGGGCAGGACGTGCTCAAGCGGGTGGTGCAGGCGACCAACGACATCGCTCAGGTCGAGCAGACCCCGATGATGGAAGGCCGCCGCATGCTGATGATCATCGCGCCGCGTTCGGGCGTGATTCGTCCGGCCACGCCGATCGCGCCCCGTCCGGCGACCCCGGCGGCCGCTCCGACTCCGGCTCCGGCTCAAGCTCCGACTCCTTCGTCCTCCCCGTCGGCGCAATCGCACGAATCGCAGCCGCCGGTCTCCGCCAAGCCACCCCACAAATAATCGTAGAGGATCGATCCATGCCGAAGATGAAGACCCATTCGGGCGCCAAGAAGCGCTTCAAGGTGACCGCCAAGGGCCACGTCAAGCACAAGCAGGCGCACAAGAGCCACCTGCTCAGCCACGAGGCGACCAAGCGCAAGCGCCGCCTGCGCGGCTCCAAGATCGTGAGCCAGGCCCAGGAGAAGCAGGTCAAGAGCCTGTTGCCCTACAAGCACTAGTGTGTTAGGAAGGTCGCCTTTTCTGGGCGAGGGCGGAAAATCCGGCCAGGGCCAAGGGGTAGATCGGCCGGTCCCGTAGCCCATAAGGATGAGGAGCGCAAGATGGCCAGAGCAAAACGTGGATTCAAGGCGCGTCGTCGCCGCAACCGGATTCGCGCCCACGCCAAGGGTTTTCGCGGCGGGCGCTCCAAGCTGTGGAAGGCGATGGTCGATGCGGTGCACCACGCGTGGCGCTTCGCCACCCAGCACCGTCGCAAGCGCAAGCGCGATTTCCGCGAGCTGTGGATCGTGCGCATCAACGCCGCCGCCCGGCTGCACGGGATCAGCTACTCGAAGCTGCAGGGCGCGCTCAAGCGCGCGAGCATCGGCCTCGACCGCAAGATCCTCGCCGACCTGGCGATCAGCGATCCGGCGGCGTTCGCCAAGATCGTCGAGACGGCCAAGGCAGCCAAGGCGGCTTGAGCAAACCCGCAGGGTTTGCGATCGACAGTCGTCACTGCTGGTCGGCTCCCAAAGGGAGCCGAGCACGCATGGAGGGTGACTTCCGTGGCCTCCTCGCCAGATGATCTGAAGGCCCGTCTTCACGGGCTGCTCTCCGAGTTCCAAGCCAAAATCGAACGCGCCCACACGGAGCAGGAGCTCCGCAAGGTGTTCGCCGACTACGGCGGCTCGCAGGGCGCGATTCGCGTCGCGCAAAAAGACGCGCTCAAAGAGGCGCCGAACGCCGAGAAGAAGGCCATCGGCCAGCTCTCGAACGCGGTGGTCGCCGAGGTCGAGCGCGCGCTCGAAGGGCGGCTGGCCGCGCTGCACGAGGCCGAGCGTCGTCGCGATCTCGAGCGCACCGTCGACGTGAGCTTGCCCGGACGGGTCCGCCGGCTCGGCCATCTGCACCCGACCACGTTGGTGCGGCGCGAGATCGAGCAGATCTTCGCGCAGCTCGGCTTCACCGTCGCCGAGGGGCCGCAGATCGAGACCGACTTTCACAACTTCGAAGCGCTGGCGATGCCGAAGGATCATCCCGCCCGCGACATGCAGGACACGTTTTATATCGAGGGCGAGCCGGAGCTGGTCCTTCGCACCCACACCTCGCCGGTGCAGATCCGCACCATGCTGAGCGGGCCGCCGCCGATTCGGATCATCGCGCCCGGGCCGGTCTACCGCAAAGACGACGACCCGACCCACTCGCCGATGTTCAACCAGGTCGAGGGGCTGTGCGTCGACGAGGGAATCACCTTCGCCGATCTCAAGGGCGTGCTGCTTCACTTCGCCAAGCGGTTCTTCGGCGAAGAGTGGGGCGTGCGCCTTCGGCCGTCGTTCTTTCCCTTCACCGAGCCGTCGGCGGAGATCGACTTCACTTGCGCGTTCTGCGCCGGCAGCGGCTGCCGAACCTGCAAGGGCTCGGGGTGGATCGAGATCGGCGGGGCGGGGATGGTCGACCCCGAGGTGTTCGCTCATGTCGGGTACGATCCCGAGCGCTACACTGGGTTCGCCTTCGGCTGGGGCCTCGATCGGATGGCGATGCTTCGCTATCACATCGACGACATCAAGCTGTTCTTCGACGGTGACGTCCGCTTCGCGAGGCAGTTCAAATGAAAATTTCGCGACGGTGGCTCACCGAGCTGGTCGAGACGCCGCTGTCGGGCGGCGAGCTCGCGAAGCTACTCACCATGGCCGGGCTCGAGGTCGAGGCGGTGACGCCGGTCGGAAATTTTTCGGGCGTGGTGGCCGCCGAGGTGCGCGGCCGGCGCCCGCACCCGCAGGCGAACAAGCTGACCCTGGTCGATGTGTTCGACGGGCAGAAGGTGACCCAGGTGGTGTGCGGCGCGCCGAACGTGCCCGAGCCGGGCGCGATCGTGCTGTGGGCGCCGCCCGGCGCGAAGCTGCCGGACGGGCGCGCGCTCGAGCCGAAAGAGATCCGCGGGATCGTCTCGCCGGGGATGCTGTGCGCCGAAGACGAGCTCGGCCTCGGCACCTCGCACGAGGGCATCCTGGTGCTCTCGGAAAAAGATGGGCTCGCGCCCGGCGATAACGCGGCCGAGAAGCTCGGCCTGCCCGACGAGATCCTCGAGGTGAACGTCACGCCCAATCGGCCCGACTGCCTCGGCCACCTCGGGGTCGCGCGCGAGATCGCCGCGCTCACCGGCGCCGAGCTCAGGCTGCCGCCGGTGCCGCCCATGCACCTCGAAGGCTCCGCTTCGGCCACGGTGCGGCTCGAAGATCCGGAGGGCTGCCCGCGCTACAGCGCGCTGGTCCTCGACAACCTCACCGTCGGGCCGAGCCCGCTTGCGGTGCGGCTGCGCCTGCAAGCGCTCGGGGTGCGCGCGATCTCGAACGTGGTCGACGCGACCAACCTGGTGCTGCTCGAGCGCGGTCAGCCGCTGCACGCCTTCGATCTCGACAAGCTCGCGGGCCACACGATCGTGATTCGCCGCGCGCGCGCAGGCGAAAAGATCGCCACCCTCGACGGACAGGAGCGCACGCTCACCGACGAGGACGTGGCGATCTGCGACGAGGCCCATCCGGTGGCGGTGGCCGGCGTGATGGGCGGCTCCTCGAGCGAGGTGTCGGCCTCGACCCGGCGCGTGCTCCTCGAGAGCGCCTATTTTTCGCCCGCGCGGGTGCGGCGCACCGCCCGCAGGCTCGGCCTTCACACCGAGGCCTCGCATAGGTTCGAGCGCGGCGTCGATCCGGAGGGCGTGCTCGACGCCGCCCGCGCCTGCGCCGACTGGATGCAAAGGCTCTCGGGCGCGCGCCTCGCCGGCGCGCCGATCGATCTCTATCCCAAACGGATCGAGCCGGTGCGGCTGGCGCTTCGGGCCTCGCGCACCCGCGCGCTCCTCGGGCTCGAGCTGCCCGCCGCCAGGCAGGCGGAGATCTTGAGCGCGCTCGGTCTCGAGGTCGACCCCGCCGGCGAGACCATCCACGTGCTCGTGCCGACGCGCCGGCCCGATCTCACCCGCGAGGTCGATCTGATCGAAGAGATCGCGCGGGTCCACGGCTTCGACAGCGTGCCGGCGACCGTGCCGCCGCTCCGGCGCGCCCCAGGCGTCTCGCCGCCGCCCGCGAGCCTCAAGGCCGATCGGGCGCGCGATGCGCTGCGCGGCCTCGGGTTCGACGAGCTCAGCACCTACGCGTTCGTTCCGCCGGCGCACCTGGCGGCGCTCGGCTATCCCGAAAGCGATCGGCGCGCGCGGCCGATTCGCCTGCAGAACCCGATTCGCGAAGAGCAGTCGGCGATGCGCACCTCGCTTGCGGTCGGCCTCCTCTCTGCGCTCGCGAGCAATCTTCTGCGCGGCGAAGGCGAGCTGCGGCTGTTCGAGGTCGGCGAGATCTTTCTCCGTCGCGACGGCGCGCCGGCCGACACGCCCGCCGAGGAGCGGCGCCAGCTCGCCGGGGTGATGAGCGGCCACCGCGAAGGTTGGCTCAAGCCGGGCGAGCCGCTCGATCTGTTCGACGCCAAGGGCGTGGTGGTCGAGCTGCTCTCGGCGCTCGGCCACGTCGCCGACTTCGAGCCGAGTCGAGAGCCGTGGCTCCATCCCGGGGTGCAGGCTCGCGTTTCGATTCTCGGCCGCGAGGTCGGTCGGCTCGGCGAGGTCCATCCCGATCTGCGCGCCAAGCTCGGCATCGAGGCGCGCGCGTTCGCCTTCGAGCTCGATCTCGACGCGCTCGGCGCCGCGCCTCCGCTCCGGCTCGCCGAGCTGCCGCGCTTCCCGGCGGTCACCCGCGATCTCTCGTTCTTCATCGCCGCCGAGGTGAGCGCGGGCGCGATTCGCGCCGCCATCGATCGCGCGCGCGATCCTTTGTGCGTCGAGGTCAAGGTGCTCGAGGACTACCGCGAGCCCGGCCGGGTGCCCGCCGGAAAAAAGGGGATGCTCTGGTCTTTCACCTATCGCGCCCCCGATCGCACGCTCACCGACGCCGAGGTGCAGTCCGCTCACGAGCGGCTGCTCGCCGCGCTCAAGAGCGCCCTCGAGCTCGAGCTGAGGTAACTGAATTCGTTTGACTTCGCGGTAGCTTCTGCGTATTTGTGGAACGGTGAGCGAGGCGAATATGGAAGAGCGTCGCACCATGACGAAGGCCGATATCATCGAGACCGTCTACGAAAAAGTAGGCGGGTTTTCGAAGAAGGAGGCCGCGGAGATCGTCGAGACCGTCTTCGACACGATCAAAGAGACGCTCGAGAAGGGCGAGAAGATCAAGATCTCCGGCTTCGGCAATTTCGTCGTGCGCGACAAGAACGCGCGGGTCGGCCGCAACCCGCAGACCGGCGAAGAGATCACCATCAGCGCGCGCCGGGTGCTCACCTTCAAGCCGAGCCAGGTCCTCAAGAACGCGCTCAACGGCTAACCCGTTCGATCTTCCGGTCCACCCGGGCCACATGAAACCCGAGATTCCCGACAAGCCCTACTTCAAGATCGGCGAGGTCGCCGAGCTCGCCGGCGTCGAGCCCTACGTGCTCCGCTATTGGGAGACCGAGTTTCGCACCATCCGCCCGGAGAAGACCCGCTCGAACCAGCGGATGTATCGCCGCCGCGACGTCGAGGCGGTCCTCTCGATCAAACATCTCCTCTACGACGAGGGCTATCGCATCGACGGCGCCAAGCGCCGCCTGCGCGAGCTCGCCGGCGAAGAGTCCCCGGCCCAGCTCAAAGAGGTGGCCGCCAGCCTGCGCGCCCAGCTCGACGAGCTGGAAAAAATCATCGACGAAGACGAGCGCGCGTAGTAAGAGAAACCGCTCTTTGAACGCATCGCGGAAGTACCCCTCGGGGCGTGGCGCAGCCTGGTTAGCGCACCAGTCTGGGGGACTGGGTGTCGGAGGAGCAACTCCTCTCGCCCCGACTGAAGGGGTCGCGGAACGCCGCGGCCCCTTTTGCTTTTCCGGCGGCGCGATCTCGGCTCTGCATCACGAAGGTGGTAACTTTGATGCACTCGCCGCTGCCGCTGCTGATGCAGTTTTGATGCACTGACTTCCGTTACCACTTTCGGGACGCGTCTCGAATCATCAGCTCCGGGCGCGATGCTGCAGCAAGGTGACCGGCTCCAATTTGTGAGGTTGACCATTGGAGACTACGACTAGAGCGGTCTTGATACTCGCGATCAGCATCTTCTGCGGTTGCGGCGGTGCTGGGAATGACGGGAAGGGCGACCTGTCGACTCCGCCAGACCTTTCCGGTTCCGCAATGGACATGGCGTGCGCGGAGGTCAACGGTCAGTACCTCTGCTTTGGCAACAACTGTTGTGGGCCGTGCCCTCGGCTAGGACCGAC
>JANWLJ010000086.1 GCA_025450955.1 Polyangium sp. (in: bacteria)
CGTCCGAATCGGGCGCGCCGTCGACGGACAGTCCGGCGTCGCGGATCGCCCCGTCGCCTCCGCCCGACGAGCAGCCGACCAAGAGCGCCATCACTCCGAGCCACCCCCAGGTGCGCATCTTCACGATTTTCGATCGGCGGAAGGCCTTGTCAACGAGGGGTCTCCCCACCCTACTGGGTGCAGCCCTCGGGGCGGCGCTCTCCGGCGTCTGCCGGGTGAGGCGGGGAGGTCGCTCGGGCCTGTGCTAGCGTTAGCGGTGAGCTTCGATGCCGTCTTCCACTCGGCATTTTTTTCGGCGGCAGGCGATGGTGATCGCGCTCGCCCTTTCGCTCTGGTGCCTTCACCCGGTGCCGGCCGCGTGGGCGCTCGTGGCCGCTTATGGGCTCGGCTGGCTCGGCATGAACGCGCTGGTCGCGCTCCGGCCCGAGCTCGCTGAGCTCTCGCTCTCGCGGCCGCAGGCGATCGCCCTGTTTGCGCTCCTCCTGGTGCCGCCGGTCACCGTGCTGGTTCGGCACGGCTCGGAGCTCTTGACCGAGGAGTCGCTGGTCGGCTTTGGCGAGAATGTCCGCGACCACCTGCGGCTCGAACGAACGCCCGCGATCGCGCCGCCGGTGGTGGTCACCGACGAGCCGCAGACCTTTTATGTGTACGCGCCGGACGCGCGGCAGGTCGAGGTGCGGCTCGGCCCGACCGCGAAGATGCGTGCCGCGGTCGAGCTCGGGGCGGGGCTGTTCCGGCTCGATTACGACCCGCAAAAAGACGGCGAGCCGCAAGCGGGCGAAGGCGCGACGCAAGCGATCCTGCGCGTCGATGGCAAGAGCGTCGAGCGCACGCTCACGGTGGTGCGGCCGCGCGCGCATCCGCGCTGGCTTCGGCCCTCGCCCGATCGCAAGCTCGCGTGCACGGTCAGCGAGGAGACCGACGCGCTGTTGGTGGTGAGCTCCGACGGAGACGCGCTTCGAACCCACGTCGGCGACGGGCCCACCGACTGCGCGTTCGTCACCTCGGGCGAGGTCGCCGTCGTCCACCAATTCGACGACTCGTTGTGGCTGGTCGATGCGAAGAGCGGCAGCGTCCTGCAAAAGAGCCGCGTCGGCGACTTCGCGGCGCGGCTGGCGGTTTCGCCGTCGGGGCGCCGGCTCGCGATCGCGCTCGATGGCGTGCGCCGCGGCGTGGTCAGCGTCGCGGTGCCGTCGCTGCGCGTCGAGGCGTTCTCGCCGCTCGAGGTGTCGCCCGACTGGATTGCGTTTGGGGCCGACGACGACACCTTGGTCGTCTCGAGCCGCCGCCCCGCCGAGCTCCTCAGGCTGCGCGGCAAAGACGGCCGCTATCGCATAGGCGGCGCGCCGCTCGTGCTCGGCTATCCGGCCGTCACCGTCGCGCGAGTGCCGGGCG
Organism: Polyangium sp. (in: bacteria); assembly: GCA_025450955.1. Taxonomy (GTDB): domain Bacteria; phylum Myxococcota_A; class Polyangia; order Palsa-1104; family Palsa-1104; genus JANWLJ01. Next base: position 1,396 of record JANWLJ010000086.1, read on the forward strand.
GCAAGCAGCTCCTGGTCGCAACCACCGACTATCGACCCGAGGGCGGCCCGAACCCGGGCAACCACTTCATCCAAGATCAGATCCTCACCGTCGACGTGGACGCCTTTCGCGTGGTGCGCCAGTGGCTCACCGCGCGGCGCAGCGCCCGCCAGAGCCATCCGGGCGACGTCGACGAGGGCGTCTCGCCGATGGGCCTCGACGCGGAGGCCGACGGCTCGCTCGCGATCGCGTTCGCCGGCACCGACGAGGTGTGGCAGGTGCGCGCCGGCGAGCCGACCCCGCGCGTCTATCCGCTCGACGAGCTGCCGCTCGCGTCGCCGCACGGGATCGTGCGCTTCGCCGACGGCAATCTGCTCGTGAGCTCGCCGCCCGACGGCACGCTCGGCGTCCTCGGACCGGGCGGCCAGCTCCGCACCCTGGTGCGCCTCGCTCCCGACGACGACACGCTCTTGCGCAGCGATCCCGACGCGCTCGAGCGCCGGATGGGCGAGCACGACTTCTACGAGTCCACCCGCTCGGGCGTCTCTTGTCAGAGCTGTCACCTGCACGCGGGCTCGGACGGCGCACTGCACGATCTCGGCGAGCATCGACTCTCGCCGACCTCGACGGTGCGCGGGGTGGCCGGCACCGCGCCCTACCTGAGAGACGCGAGCTATCCGCGCGTGCGCGATCTCGACGAGCTGTCGCGCACGCTCTACCGCGGCTTTTTGCGGGCAGCGCCCGGGCGCGCCGAGACGCTCGAGGCCTACGTCGACGGGCTGCCGCGCCTGCCGAGCCCGCTTCGGCCCGCCGATCGGGATCTCGCCCGCGAGCGCGCGGGCGTGCGCGCGTTCGTCAAAGCGCGCTGCGCGACCTGCCACGCCTTCCCCGCGTTCACCAACCTCGGCCAACATCCGCTCGCGTCGATCTTCCCCGACCGCGCTGACGCGCACGCGCCCGACCGCGCCGGCGCGCGCGCGCCCGACGACGTGATCGACACCCCGTCGCTCCTGTCGGTGCGCTGGGCCGCGCCCTACCTCAACGACGGGCGCGCGCCGACCTTGCGCTCGGTGATCGAAGCGTGGAACCCGACCAACCACCACGGCGACACCGCGCACCTCACCGCGCGCGAGCGCGACGACCTCCTCTATTTTCTGGAGTCGCTGTGAGCCGGCCCGACGCGATGGATGAGGAGTCGGGCTCGCCCAGCGCCCAAGCGGCTCCTCCAAGCGGACGCGATCGCCGGCGTCGCCTGGCCGCAGGCATCGTCCTCGCGCTCTCGGCCACAGCGCTCGGCCTGGTCGGGCTTTTCGTCCGCTCGCAAGGCGGGAGCTGGCGCCCGACCGAGGCGCTGTGGCTCGCGCGCGGCACCGGTTGGACTGCGCTCGGCTCGCTGATGCTCGCGCTCTCGGCCACGCCCACCGGACGGCTGCTCGCGCGATTTCGCCCTCGATCGGATCTTTCGTCTTGGGTGGTGGCGTTCCGGCGCGCCTTCGGCATCGCCGCGGCGATCCTCGCGCTCTTGCACGCAGCGACTGTGCTCGGCCTTTATCTGCGCGGCGCCTGGGCGGCGGTGCTGTCGTTTTCCTATCTGCGCGCGGGCCTGGTGGCGCTCGCGATCCTGATCGCGATGCTCGTCACCTCGTTTCCGCCGCTGGTGCGGCGGCTGCACGTCAAGCTGTGGAAACCGCTTCACCGCCTCGGCTACCTGGCCGCGCTGCTCGTCCTCGACCATCTGCTGCTGTCGCCGTTCGCCCCGCGCGCGCTCACCTTCGAGCTGTTCGGCGCGCTGTTCGCCGTCGGCCTTTTCCGCCTCTTGCCCGCTCGCCCGTCTATCTCGACGGGCGCCCCGTCGCGCGAATAGCGTGCGTCAGCGCCCGCGCGCCGCGAGCGCGTCGAGATAGGCGGGCGAGAGGCCGAAGTCGCGGCCGCCGCGCACCATCACCTCGAGATAGCCGCGCGACGGCGCCTCCTCGACGGGCAGCCGGCGATCGGGCGCGGCGCGATAGGCGATCGCGTCGAGCGGCGCGCCTCCTTCGAGCGGCGTGACGGTGACCGCGAACGCTTGATACAGGCCGGAGATCGCGCCCTCTTTATGATCGACGAGCCCGCGCGCGTCGCCCGGCATCGGTAGCGCGATGCCTTCGACCTCGGCGCCCGGCGCCTCGACGAGGCTGGCGGTGGCGCCGCCCCAAAATCGGCTGCGCACATCGAACGCGACCCGATAGCCGTCGAGCCGCGCTAAAACCGCGCGCTGAAAATCCGGCACCTGATACCCATGCTCCTTCCCCCACGCCGCGAACGCGGCGCGATCGAGCGACGAGCCATAGATGAACCACACGAACGGCGCACCGGCGGAAGCCTCGTGCGCCTTGCCGACCACAGGAAGTCCCATCCCGCGCTTATACCCGATCTCGCCCGGTCGCCGCTTCCGGGACTACGAGATGGAACCGTTCGCAGGCGAGCGGCGCCGAAAAACGGTGAACCAACCGAGCACCAACGCGACCGCTAAAAGCGCGATCACCGCGCCCAACGTGTAGCCCATCGCCGACGCGATCCCGGCGCTCAGGACCGACGCTTTCTGCGACGTCTCCACCGCCTTCACGTTCTCGAACGCCGCCCGCAACCGGAGGACCGTCACCGCCGGGCCCGCGGCCGAAGCGATGAGCCCGAAAAAACCGACGAGCCCGAGCCAAGCGGGCGCGCCGCGATGCACCAGCCAGCGCGACCAGAAGACGAACGAGAGGCCCACCGCGACCAGGATCCACGCCATGGAGAACTCCTCCCACGAAACGCCAGCGCTCGCACGCGCGATCTCTTTCGAGCGCGCCTCCCGATCGCGCCGACCAATGTTAGCCTCCGAATATGAACAAGCCGAAAAGCGGATCGAAGCCGGCGCGCAAAGCTGGGACGAAGAAGGCCGCGAAGAAGCCGGCGAAGACTCAAGCGGCGGCGGCGATCGATCCGAGCTTCGTGCCGGTGGTGGAGGCGTTCGCCAGAAACCGGCAGGTGGTGGCCGGCAGCGGATGGGGCGCGGGCAACACCGTGCTCAAGGTGAAGGGGAAGATCTTTGCGATGGTGATCCGCGGCGAGCTGGTCGTCAAAGTTTCCAAGGCGCGGGCGGCGGAGCTGGTCGACGACGGCACCGGCGGGTATTTCGATCCGCGACGCGACGGCAGGCTGATGAAGGAGTGGGTGGTCGTCGCGCCCGGGCGGGCGGACTGGATCTCGCTCGCCAAAGAGGCGCACCGTTTCGTCGGCGAAAACGCCTGAGCCCGCGTCTCGCAGCGGGCGAGCTCAGTGGCTGTGCGCGGGCGGCGGCTGGCGCGGGTACACCATATAGGTGCGCTCGAAGGTGACGTAGGCGCCGGACTCGGCGACCACGCGCCAGCCTTGCTGACCGAGAGCGTTGAGCTGGCCCTCGGCGCTTTGCGCGCTGCTCCAGCCGAGGTTGAGCACGCGATATTGGTAAATCGGAACGGCGACGTTCTGGGCTCTCGCGGGCGCGACCAGATCTCGACCGGCGGCGCCGATCGCGCAGCCGAGCAGAAGGCCAATCAGCAGCGTCAGGGTCCTCTTCATGTCGTCCCTCCTCGACGGGTTTTCGAGATGGTAATCCGGGAGCGCGGTCGGTTTGGGACAAACCCGCGGCGGGTCTCAAGGAGAGTGCGCACCCAAGGCGGCAGCATTGCGGACAACTGGATGCAATCGCGCGCCGGCCGCGGGCGCGAGCCGCCCGGCGCCGCCTGTGTGCAAGTGGCCTGCGCCGTGCAGTCTGGTCGCCGCCATGAGACGCATCGCTCTCGGCATCGCCATCATCTGGGCCACTGGCTGCGGCGCGCCTCCGTCGTTGCAGGATCCCGGCACGCTGAAGCCCGGCGCGACCGACGACGGCGGTAGCGTCGTCGCCGCGGACGATCTCGGCACGCTCTCCCCTGACGACGCCGGGATCGCGGACGATCTGGCGAAAGCGCCGCGCGCGGATATGGCCGAGGCGCCCTCGCCCGATATGGCGAAACCGGCGCCGCCGAAAAAGAAGGTGCTGCCGTTCGTGTGGCAGGGCGAAAACGATTACTACATGTGCGGGCCGAGCGCCGCGCGCATGGCGCTCTCGTCGCGGATCTCCAATCTGCCGAGCCAGAGCGCGCTGGCGAATTATATGGGCACGAGCACCAACGGCACCGACGACATCGGCCTGGTGCGCGGCGCGCTCAATCATTATTTCGGGATTACCTCATATCAAGAAAACGATATTCCGGGTGATTCGCCGACCACCGCCGAGCAGGCGGCGCTCAAGAAGGCGCTGGTCGCCAGCATCGACGCGGGCTACGCGATGGTGGCGAACGTGGTGAGCGGCTGGCGGCCGCCGTCGTATCCGCCGGGCACCATCTATCACTACGTCGCGGTCA
>JANWLJ010000087.1 GCA_025450955.1 Polyangium sp. (in: bacteria)
AATCGTCGCCTGCACCCGCGCCAAGATCGAGGAGAGCCGCCCTCACGTCGCGGAGCGGCGGCGGGTGCAGGTGAGCTTCACCGGCGACGCGAGCGACCGGGCCACGGCCCAGGGGCTGAGAGCCGCGGTCGCCTACCTCGGCTGCGATCTTCGAGTGGGAGTCGTGCTGGAACCGGCTGCGCGCGCGCTCGCCGACCGGGATCCTCCGCCCGAGCTCGCGCGCCATCTCGCGACGCTGCGCGCGCTCGACGTGGTCTTCTTCGAGCCACCTGGCTCCGGGCCGCCACCGATCTTCGACGTGCGGGTGAGCTGGTGAGCGACAGCGGAGACGAGGCGCTGCTCGATCTGTCGGGCGAGGTCTGTCCCTACACCTTCGTGCGCGCCAAGCTCGCGCTCGAGGAGTTGCCGCTCTCCTCTACGCTCCTCATCATCGTCGACCACCCGCCCGCGGCGGTAAATGTGCCGCGCTCGCTGCGCGGCGAAGGCCACGAGGTCCTCTCCGTCGAGCCCGACGGGCCGCGCTGGCGCATTCGCGCGGTGAAACGCACGCAGCACCGGCTGCACAACCCAGGAAGGTAGCCAAAGAGATGAACGAGAAAGACGCCATCGAGCCGCACGGAGGCACTCTTGTCGACCGCATCGCCGATCGCGAGCGTGCCGCCGATCTCAAGCGCCGCGCGCCCGAGCTTCCGCGGCTCTCTTTGCACGTGCGCGAGCTGGCCGATCTGGAAATGATCGCCAATGGCGCGCTCTCGCCGCTCGAGGGCTTCATGACCTCGGCCGACTACCAGCGCGTCGTCGACGAGGGGCGGCTCGCAAATGGCGTGCCCTGGACCATCCCGGTGACGCTGTCGGCGAGCCGCGACGAGGCGGCCCGGCTGCGGCCCGGCCAGGAGGTCGCGCTCTTCGCGCGCGCGCCCGAGGGCGGGCGGCTGCACGCGGTCGTCGAGGTGGCCGAGATCTTCACTCCCGACAAACAGCGCGAGGCGCAGTCGGTCTATCGCACCGTCGAGACCCAGCACCCGGGCGTGGCGCAGCTCGGCGAGCTGGGCGAGGTCTATCTCGGCGGAAAGATCTGGCTGGTCGAGCGGCGTCCGTCGCCGTTTCCCGGCCATCACAATGATCCCAAGGCGACCCGCGCCTGGTTTCGCGAGCGCGGCTGGCAGCGGATCGCGGCGTTTCAGACGAGAAATCCGATCCACCGCGCCCACGAGTACCTGACCAAGTGCGCGCTCGAGATCGCCGACGGGCTGCTCATTCATCCGCTGGTCGGCTACACCAAAGAGGACGACATCCCCGCCGAGGTGCGGATGCGCTGCTACGAGACCTTGATGGAGCACTACTACCCGAAAGATCGGGTCAAGCTCTCGACCCTGCCGGCGGCGATGCGCTACGCCGGACCGAAGGAGGCGATCTTTCACGCCATCATGCGGCGCAACTACGGCTGCACCCACTTCATCGTCGGGCGCGACCACGCCGGCGTCGGCAAGTACTACGGCACCTACGACGCGCAGCGCGAGTTCGACAAGTATCGCCCCGAGGAGATGGGGATAAGCCCCCTCCGATTTGAACACTCGTTCTACTGCCGCCGCTGCGGCGCGATGGCCTCGCAGAAGAGCTGCCCGCACGCGGACGGCGATCGGGTGATCCTCTCGGGCACCAAGGTGCGCGAGCTCTTGCGCGCGGGCCAGGAGCCGCCGCCCGAGTTCTCCCGCCCGGAGGTGGCGAAGATCTTGATTGATGCTATGAGAGCGTGATGGCTATCGATCTATCCGCGGAGCTGATTGCCAAGCTGGAGCGGCTGCGCCAGGTGGTGCGCGGCTACGGCAGCGCGCTGGTGGCGCTGTCGGGCGGAGCCGACTCGGCCCTGGTCTTGAAAATCGCCGTCGACGAGCTGGGCTCCAAAGTGTGCGCGCTCACCGCCGCCTCGCCGACGATGGCCCGGCGCGAAAAGGATCACGCCGCCGCCTTCGCCCGCGCGATCGGCGCGCCGCACGAGATTCTCGACTCGCACGAGCTCGAGCGGCCCGGCTTCGCGATGAACCCGACCGACCGCTGCTATCTGTGCAAGAGCGAGCTGCTCGAGCTGGCGCGGCCGGAGGCGGATCGGCTCGGGCTGGCCGAGGTGCTGCTCGGCACCAACCTCGACGATCTCGGCGAGCACCGCCCCGGGCTCACCGCCGCGAGCGAGCGCGGCGCGCGCCATCCGCTGGTCGAGGCGGGCCTGACCAAGGCCGAGGTGCGCACCATCTCGCGCGCGCTCGGCCTCTCGACCTGGGACAAGCCGCAGCTCGCCGGTTTGTCATCGCGCTTTCCCTATGGCACCGAGATCACCCCCGAGCGGCTCGAGCGGCTCGATCGGTTCGAAGAGGGGCTGCACGATCTCGGCTTTCGCCAGCTCCGCGTGCGCTATCACGACGCGCTGGCGCGGCTCGAGATCGAGCGCCACGAGCTTTCGCGCGCGGTCGAGCTCGGCCCGAAGATCGTCGCGCTCGGCAAGAGCTGCGGCTTCACCTACGTCGCGCTCGACCTCGAAGGCTTCCGCTCCGGCGCGATGAACGAGACCCTCACCCCGCTCCGCCTCGCCCGCGAGCAGGCACCCGCCAAGCATTAGGCTTACACTTTCGGGGTGCGCTTCGCCTGCGCCCTCGCGCTTTTGATTCCGCTTGCCGCCCAGGCCGCGCCTGCCGGCGGCGATCAGGCGCTGTCGAAGAAGGCGCTCTTTTTGCGCGACAAGGCCGAGCGCAAAGACGTGCGCGCCAAGAGGCCGCCGCGCCCGACGGCGCCTTTGCCGATTCTCACCCTGCACAACGTGTGGACCAGTGAGTCGCTGCCGGTGGTGCTCTCGAGCGGGCCCGAGCCGTTTCCCGCCCAGGCGTTCGACGAGCTCACCCGCTGCCACTTCACCAACCAGGAGGCGCAGATGGACCCGCGCCTGTTCGAGACGCTGCTGCGCGCGGCGGCGCATTTTCGCACCCGTTATATCGAAATCGTAAGCGGTTTTCGCGCGCCTAAATATCAGCTCATGCTGCGCAAAAAGGGCCACGAGGTCGCGCGCGATTCGCAGCACCCGCTCGGCCACGCGGTCGACTTCCGCATCCCCGAGATCCCGACCCGCAAGCTATTGCGCTGGGTCAAATCGCTGCATTTGGGCGGCGTAGGCTATTATCCCGAATCGCATTTCGTTCACGCCGACGTGGGGCGGATCCGCTTCTGGCGCGGCCACTGAGCGAGCGCGCGCCACGCGCTCCAAAATCCCCAGGCCGCGAGCACGATCACCATCGGATAGGCCTCGGTGGCGTAGCGCTCGTTGGTGGCGTTCGGGATCGCGAAGGAGAAGATCGCGGTGCGCGCGGCGATGCAGGCGAGGAAAATGAGCGCGAGCCGCCGCTCGTCGCGCCCGCCGCGCTCGAGCCACAGCGCCGCACCGGCGAGCGCGAAGGCGAGCAGCACCAGGTCGAGGTGATCGAACAGGCCAAGGAGATGCGGCGCGACCACCGGCGAGCGCATCGGCAGCTCCCACTCCGGCTCGGGCCCCCACAAATGCCAGATGCGCTCGAGCGGCAGCACCACCAACGTGCGTAACGGATGGGCCCGGAGCCGCGCGTGGGCGAGCGCGCCGAGCGCGGCCACCACCTCGGGGCTGAAGCGCTCGCGGTTGTAGCGCTCGAAGATCGCCACCACCTGTTTGTGCTCGGCCTCGCTGTCGTACATCGCCGGGGTGATGATCCCCGGCCGGGTGATCGGCAGCGGCTGATTGAAGACGAACGGCAGATCGATATAGGACTGGCCCGGCGCCGACGAGGCCCAGGTGCGCTCCCAGGAGAGGATCTCGACCGGCAGCGGCGTGCCGTCGACGCGCCGGAACACCGCGCCGCCGAAGTAGGGCTTGCCGAAGCGCGAAAGGTTGCGCAGCGGCCAGGGTGAAAAGGCCACCGCCGCGGCAATGCCGCACAGCGCGAGCGCCGCGATTCGCCTTTTGAGCGGCGCCTCGGCCCACAGGAGCGCGAGGCCGACCGCCGGCGCCACCGCCACCGCGTCGGCGCGCACGAGCTGCGCGAGCCCCGCCACCAGACCGCAAGCGACGGCGTAAAGGAGCAGCCGGCCGCGCATCGCGCACAGCGCCAGATAGAGCTCGAGCGTGGCGAGAAAGGTCGCAAGCGACTCGGTGAGCGCGTAGCAGGAGAGCCGAATCAAAATCGGGCAGAGAAGCACCATCCCCACCCCGGTGAGCGCGGGCCCGACGCCGAAGCGACGGAGGATGAGAAACACCAGCAGCGCGGTGGCGAGATCGAGCACCACGTTCGCGCCCGTGGCGAAGCGCAGGTGACGCTCGAGCGAGATCGGCGCCTGGCGCACCGCCAGGTAGGCCAAAAACAGCGGATAGCCCGGCATCCGCACGTAGGTGACGGGCTCGCCCGGCCCGAGCGCGAACCGGCCGTGGGCGGTCAGCTCCTGCGACAGCTTGTAATAGTGAACGCCGTCGCCGGCGGGCGCGTGCCAGGTGGCGACGAACGCGATCCGAAGCGCGATCCCGACCGCGAGCGCCAGCGCGACGAGCCACACCGAGCGCCGGGACGCCCCGGAAGCGATCTCCACGGCGCAAAGCTAGCGGGCCATCGGCACGGTTTCAAGGCGCCAATCGCGTTTGGAGGGCCCCGCGCGATCTGCTAGCCTCGGGCGCGGTGCGCCTGTCGATCCTCATCCCCGCCTACCAGGAGGAGCGCACCATCGCCGAGGTGGTGCGGCTGGTGCGCGAGGTGGACATCGCGCCGCTCGGGATCGAAAAAGAGATCGTAATCGTCGACGACGGCTCGCGCGATCGCACCGCGGAGGAGGTCGCCCGCGGCGCCGAGGGAGATCCGCGGGTGCGCCTGTTGCGTCACGACCAGAACCGCGGCAAGGGCGCGGCCATTCGCACCGCGCTCGACGCGGCCACCGGCGAGCTGTGCCTGGTGCAGGACGCCGATCTCGAATATTCGGTCGACGATTATCAGGCGCTCCTTCAGCCGATGCTGGCCGGCGCCGAGGTGGTCTACGGCTCACGCTTCCGGCATCGCGCCTGGCCCGAAGGGATGCACGTGGCGAACTTCGTCGCCAACAAGCTCCTCACCGTCACCGCCAACGCGCTCTATCGCCAACACCTCACCGACGAGGCGACCTGCTTCAAGCTGTTTCGCACCGCGCGCCTGCGCGCGCTCGGGCTAGAGTGCAGCGGCTTCGAGTTCTGCCCCGAGGTGACCGCCAAGCTCGGCCTGGCGCGAATCCCGATCACCGAGGTCCCGATCCGCTACGTCGCGCGCGGCGTCGAGGCCGGCAAGAAGGTGCGCTGGACCGACGGCATCGAGGCCTGGCTCACCCTGGTAAAATACCGGCTGAAGCGACGGGCCGACCGACCGACCGCCGCCTCGCGGGCGCCCTAGTGTCGGGCAGGGCGGCGCTGAAGTGGGCGGGTCTGCTCGCGGCGGCGAGCCTGCTCCTTTCGGGTCGCTTCGATTTTCACGAAGCCGGCGGGCAGTACGCGCGCCAGGGATATCTGAGCTCTCTTTATTTCTTGTGGCTGGTGATTCCGACCAGCTATTTCCTCACGCTCGAGCTGAGCGGCCGGCGAGGCCTGGCGCGGGCGGCCTGCGCGGTCACCTTCGCGGTGACCAGCTTGCCGCTCCACTGGCTCCGGCTCGATCGATTTCGGCGGGTGACCACGCTCTTCGATGCGGACAGCGTGGTGCCGCGGCTCGCCTGGTTTCCCCAAAACAGTCAATCCGGCGCGCCGCACGAGCGCTGGCTGCTGCTCGCGCTGGTGCTCGGGTTCGCCGCGGTCGCCTGGCTGTGCACCCGCGAGACCGGGCGCTGGAGGCGGCTTTGGCCCTGGGTGGCGCTGCTCGCCCTGCTCGCGCTGCAGACCGGGCTGCACACCTCGATGCGCTCGCCCTACACCTATACTCCGCATTTCGAATCTCCGAATAAATGGTATCACGGTTATCTTCTTCCGAATGGAAAGGCGGCGGTCAACGCCGACGCTATCTTCTTTACCAGCCTCGAAGATCACTTCAACGCGATTCCAAGGCCGATTCACCCGCTGCTCATCCGCCGCAGCTTCATCGAATATTTGAGCGCACCGTTCAGCTATTTCTGGAATCCATATTATGTGTATTTGATCTTCAATCCGCTCTTGTGGCTGGCCGCGGTGGCCTGCACCTACGCCTACGCGCTCGAGCTGTTCGGCGGCCAGCTCGAGGCGCGGCTGGCCGCGGCGCTCGCCGCCTCCGGCAGCGGGTTCATCTATTACGTCGCCCAGCCGACCAGCTATCTCGCCGGGTTCGCCGGGGTCATTTTCGTCTTTTATCTCTACGAACGATTCCTGGTGCGTAAAGGCGATCCGCCGCGGGTCGGCCGCGCGTTGATTTATGGCGCGCTCCTCGGTCTATTGGCCGCGACCTACGACCTGTTTCCGTTTTTCGCCGCGCTTCTCGTCTACGGCTGGCTCCGTCGGGTGAGTGTGCGCGACACCGCGATCGCGATCGCTTTCGGGCTCGCGATTCCCGCCGGCTTCGTCGCGCTCCAGTTCCAGATCCTGCATGTCCCGCGCGATCAGACCAACGCCGTCGTGCTCTGGCACACCGGCGCTCACCTGCTTCATCACCTCGGCCACACCAGCCTGGTCGGCGCGATCGAGCTCGGCGAAGGGCTCACCGCCGGCTTCTGGCAGAGCCTGGTGTTCGCCTTCACCCTGGTGGCGGCGCTGCTCGCGGCAGCCGGCCTCTTCTGCGCCGACCGCGGCCAGCGCGCCCGGATCGGGACGCTCCTTCTCCCGGCGTTTTTCACCGTCGGCTATCTCTATCTCGGCGGGGCCGAGTGGGGCCGGGTGGCGCTGGCCGATCTGCCGCGATTCTCCTACGTCGCTTATCCGGCGATCTATCTCGGCGCCGCGCTGGCGCTCGCTCGCCTGGGCGCCGCGCTCAGGGCTCCGCTCGGCCGCCGTCTGGCGGGGCTGATTCCCTGGGCGGTGGTGGGTTTGATATTCCTTTTGCACAACGTCGACGTGCTCGGATATCCCGCGCTCAATTATCACTTCTATTGGCCGACCGGCGTCTCGTGCGATCCCTACGCGAAACCGGCCTGCTCCGATCTGCCGTCGTCGTTTTAGATTGCGCTAGAGTCCCGGCGGCTCCCAGCCGGCGAGGGCGCGGTCGACCAGCTCCAGGCGATCCTGGCCCCAAAAAAGCTGACCGCGGACGACGAAGGTGGGCGCGCCGCAAATCCCGAGCTTGACCGCTTCGTCGGTGGCGGAAAAGAGCGCGGCCTTGGGGGCGGGATCCGATTCGGCGCGCGCGAGCGCGGCGGGATCTGCGCCCACCTCTTTGACCAGCTCGGCGAGCACGCTCGGATCGGAGATGTCGCGATCGCTCGACCAGTAGGCGCGGAAGATCGCGTGGGTGAGCGCCGGGCGCAGCGGCTCGTCGACGGCGAGCACCAGGCGCAGCGGCAAGACGGTGCGCATCGGGAAGCGGCTCGGCCAGGAAAACGGAACCTTCCACCACGACGCCCAATCGGTGGCGTCGCGGGCGAGATAGCGGCGCTTGGGCTCGCTCGCCGCCTGGATCGGCACCACCGGCGTGCCGATCGCTTTGAAGAGCGCGCCGAGGAGAAACGGACGAAAGCGCACCTGGGCGCCGCGCGCTTCGGCGACCCGCTCGATCTGGGTCGAGGCGAGATAGGCGTAGGGCGAGGAGAAGTCGTAGAAGAAATCGAGCTCGCCGCCCGGCCGAGACGGCGCGAGCGCGGGCAGGAGCGTGGGCCGCGCGCCGTCGGAGAGCGCGGCTTCGACGAGGTGCAGGCGATCCTGGCCCCAAAAGAGCGTGCGCGATTCACCTCGGACGATCACCATCCCGGGCACGCCGAAGACCCCGTCGGCGACTGCGCGGTCGGTCGCGGCGCGCAGCGCGTCTTTGAGATCGGCGTCGTCGAGCCGCGCTTCGGCGAGCGCGCGCGGAAGCCCGAGCGATTCACAAATGTCGGCGAGCACCGCGCGATCCGAGATGTCGCGATGCTCCCGAAAATAGGCGCGGTAGAGCGCGTGGGTCAGCCTCACCCGATCCGGGCCCGAGACCGCGTGACACAGGCGCATCGCCTCGACGGTGCGGCGCGGATGCTCGGCGGGAAACGAGAGCGGCACGCCATAGAGCGCGGCGAAGCGTTGAAGATCGAGCGCGCCGAGCCGCATCTTCGCGGCCGGCATCGCGCTCGACGGGCGATCGGGCGAGCCGAGCGCGCGATAGACGCCGCCCAAGAGAATCGGCTCCCACTCGAGCTCGATCCCGGCCCGCCGGGCAAGCGCTTCGATTCGGGTCGAGGCGAGATAGGCGTAGGGACAGACCACATCGTAATAAAAAATGAGCCGCTTCATCTGCACCTCGCGAGCTGGGGATCGGTCGGGCCGTGGCACTGCATGCAGACCCGGAAGTTGCGATGGGCGAGCGCGCGGCAGCGATCGGAGCCGGCCCAACCGATCGGGTGCGGGTTGACCTGCATCTTTCCCATCTGACCCGCGCCGGTGCGCGAGGCGTGGCACTGAAGACAGGTCTCTTCGCGGTGACACGAGACGCACTGGCGCAGGTTGCGCAGCGCCTGCCAGGCGTGGTGGTTGGGATCGCCCGCCGCCGACGGATCGGCCCAGCCCGGCGGATGAAAATGTTTGGGTCCGATCGGCACGAACGCGCCGTCCGGGCCCGAGCGCACATCGACGACGCCGAGCCGCTCGTGACAGCCGAGGCAGAACGACTGGCTGCGGTGACAGCTCGAACAATTGGGATCATTGCGGCGCGCCTCCACCGCGTGGCGATCGACGTAGTCGTTGCCGTGGAAGTCGAATGGTTCGACCACTCCGTTGTGGCAGGACAAGCACTCGTCGCGACGGTGGCAATTGAGGCAGTAGCCTTCGTCGTTCTGCGCGACGGCGGCGTGGTGCAGCTTGAAGTCGAGGGTGTGGGCGTCGCCGCGCAGCGTCCCCGACGGGCGCAGCACCCCCGACGAGAACTCGGTCTCGAGCTTGCCGTCGGCTTTGACCAGGTGGCAGGTCGAGCAGCGCGAAGGCGCGTGCAGCGCGCCGCGGCCGGAGTCGTGACACGAAAGGCAGAGCGCCATGTCCGGAAGCTGCGCGCGGCCGGCGAGCGTGACCTTGTCCATCCCGGTGTGGCAGCGGGTGCACGGGATGTCGCGGGCGACGTGAATCTGATGATCGAAGCGCAGCTCGGGCTTTGGCACCACCGGCCGCTCGATCTCTTTGCCGACGACAAAACCGGGATGGCAGGCGGCGCAGGCGGTCACCGGCTTCGCGGTGCGCTCCGGATGCGCGCGATCGATCTCGTGACAGAGCGTGCACGACTCTTCGGTGGGAATGAGATCGTCGCTCGCGGCGTGCGAGGTCGGCGCCTTCTCGTGGCAGAAGTCGCACGCGATCTTTTTATCGAGATGGAGCTGGTGGCTGAAGGTGAGCGGCATCCGCTGCGGCGGAAAGATCACCGTCGAGACGTCAGCGGCGCGCGCCGGCGAGGCGACGAACAGAGCGAGCAGCAAGAGACGAACCGGGCGACGCATCACAGCCCCCACCCGCGCGCGCGCGAAAAGCCGTGGCCGTGGTTTCCGACGAAGAACGAGATGTCGAGCAGCGCCAGGAGGCGAAACTGGCTCGCATAGAAGCGGTTCACGTTCTCCTCCATCGCCACGTTCAAGGTGAGCCCGCGCGCGATCGCGTAGCGCACGCCGGCCTGCACTCCGAGCGAGTCGGCGTGATCGATCGCGCGCGCGTCGTCGGCGAAGTGGACGTAAGAGAGCCGCCCCTCGACGGTGACGCCCGAGTCCCACTCGCCGAGCACCAGCACCCGCCCGCTCAGATCGACGCCCGCGGTCTGGCCGCCGTAGCCGTCTTGATAATAGACGTCGAGCCGCCCGGAGCCGCGCCGGCTCGCCAGCGCCGCGCCCGCGGTGCCGCCGTAGGCGACCGAGGTGCCGAGCGGAAGCAGCGACGGATCGACCGCGCCTTGCGAGGTCCGCTCCTCACCGAAGAAGCGAGAAAACCCGGTGGCGAACAGCCCGAAGCGCCCGAGGGTGAGCGCGTAGGTGAGCCGCGCGTCGTTGCACGCCTCGGCGCCGAACACGTTCCAGATCGAGTCGCCGTCGAAGGTGGGCGCGGCGAACACGTACTCGAGCGAGAGCGAGTGGGCGCGATGAACGAGCAGCCGCGCGCCGCCGTGCAGCTCGTCGAGCCGGCCGGCGAGGAGGTTATAGCGGAGCCCGAACCACGGGACGATGAGGCCGCCAAACAGTCGCGCCCGCGCGGTCAGGCCGACCTGCTCGCCGACCACGCCCGAGCTCGGCTCGCCCGGCTGCGGATCTTCGGTCGGCGAGATGGTGCGCGAATAGGAGAGGCGCGCCGAGACATCGCGCAGCCCGAAGGTCGAGAGCGCCACGCCGAAGGTGGGCTCGAGCGCGTCCTCTTGCCGCGCCGCGAGCGAGCCGACCTCGTTGCCGCCGAGCGCCACTCCGTCGGCGCGAAACACCGGCGAGTCGAACGGCGCCGCGCCGGTCACGTTCAAGCCGCCCCACGCCTCGACCGCGACGTGAAACGGAGTCTTGGCGCGCAGCCATAATCCATCGAACGATTGATAATCGAACAGGTCGACCAAGATTTGCCGGCCGAGCTTGACGTCGAGGAACCCGCCGAGATCGCGCCCACCGACGAGCGCATAGAGGAGCTCGAGGCGATCGGCGCTGAGCAGATCCTGCGGCGTGCGCCCGCTCATCTCGGCGAGGTTGGAAAAGTCGCCGAGCTCGGCGTCGAAGCGCATCGAGATCGAGACGTAGAACTGATCGCGATCGAGCGGCTGGCCGTAGAGATCGGTCGGCCCGAGGCCATAGACGTTGAGCCCGAGGTACTGGGTCAGGCGGCGGCTGTTGACCAGGGTGTCGTCGCCGGCGCGCAGCGTGTACGCCTGCCCGATGGTCTCGGCGTCGAGCTCGATCTGGTAGGCGCGCGCGCGGCCGGGAAGGAGTCCCAGCGAGAGGAGCGCGAGCCCGAGCGCGAGGAAATTGCGCAAACCGCCGCATGGTACCGACGCCCAAGGCGCCGATCAAATGATCGAGCCCGATCGCTTTCGGTTCGCTAACGCGACACGAGCAGATCGTCGAAGAGCGCGGTGCCGTGCAGCGCGCCGACCCCGACCGCGCCGCGCCCGACCGTGATCTTCGGCGAGCAGCGAAGGAGCAGGCGCGAGGACGAGTCGAGCTCGATGAGCCCGAGCCGCGACGAGAGCGTGAGCGCGGCGACCCCGCCGTCGGGCAGCTCGTCGGGATCGAGCACCTCGCCCGCGCAGCCCGCCTCGGGCGTGGCGATCGACTGGCCGGCCAGGCCCGGCTGAACCGTCCACAGCGCGACCGGCTGGCCCGGCTCGAGCGTGACAAACGCGAAGTCGGCCTCGGAGCGCCAGGCGAAGATCAGCGCCGCGCCCGCCGGCCCGCTCCGCCCCGCGCCGAGCGTGAGGGTGAGCCCGTCCACTTGCATCCCCGCCACCAGCGCCAGCTCGCCCGGCCGCCCACCGTCGCCGGGAGCGGGCGCGGTGACCGCCAGCCGACCGCCGGTCAGGCTCACCCGATCGGGCCGCCTCGGCACGTACTGCGGATCGGGCGCGTCGAAGGTGAGGACCGGCAGGCTCGAGAACGGACCGACCGGCGAGCGCAAATAGATGAACGCGTCGGCGGTGCCGCCCACCTGCCCGGCCGCCGCGCCGCCGGTCAGAAGCACGCTGCCGTCGGCGAGCCGGGTCGCGCGGTGGCGCTGCCGGGCAAACTGCGTCGCGAGCGGATGGGGCTCGCCGGTGCCGTCGTAGACGATCGGCTGAGTCAGCGCGCCGCCGGCGACCAGGAGCGCGCCGTCCTCGAGCGCGGTGACCGTCTGGCCGTCGCTCGAAAATGGGAGCGGCGCGATCGGAAGCTGATCGGCGGGATCGGGCGAGAGCCAGCGGGTCGCGCTCGCTGCCGGCGCGCCGGCGCCACCGACGATCGCCACCGCGCCGGTCGGCAGGAGCGCGGCCCGCCCGCTCGCCGGCCCCGCCTCTACCTCACGGCCGGCGTCGTCGGGATCGAGCAGCTCCGACGGTGGCGAGCTGCCGCCCTCGCCGCGCCCACCGACGATCAAGATCGATCCGTCGCCGCGCAGGATCGCGTCGTGATCGTAGCGCGGGTGCAGCAGCGTCGGCCCGGCGGAGAACTGCCCGCTCGTCGGATCGAAGATCACCGTCGAGCCGAGCACCCGTCCCGGCGCGCAGTCGCCGCCCGCGAGCTCGGCGCAGCCGCCGGCCAGGAGCACCCGCCCATCTCCGAGCGTGGTCGCGGTGTGAAACGCGCGCGGCCCGCCGCCCATCAGGATCGGCGCGCCGAACACGGTGCCGTCGGGACGGTGATGGGTCATCCCCTCGAACGCGATCCCGCTCGCGACGCCCATCTCGGCCGGCGCGCCGCCGGTGATGTAGAGATCGCCGCCCGGCAAGACCGCCACCGCGTGCCCGAGCGCCGCGCGCGCATCGAGCGCGGTCGGCCCGCCGACGTCGACCACCCGAAAGGTCGCAGGCGGCGTGAGCGCGTCGCCCGCCGGCACGTAGAGCTCGAGGCGCGGCACCGGAAAGCCCTCCCCGTCGACGCCGCCCGAGATGAGCACGTCCCCCGACGGGAGCAGCGTCGCCTGATGGCCGGCACGCGCATAGCTCAGCTTGCCGGTCGGGCACACCGCGTCGGGCGGCCCGTAGGCGATGGCGACCTTGCCGCCGTAGAGCGAAGCCGGCCCGTCATCGCCGAGCGGCGCGGTGCGCCCGAACGCGACCAGCCCGCCCGCGCCGATCCCCTCGACCTCGATCACCTGCGTCCCTTTCGGCAGCGCGAGCGACACCTGCCCGCTCGGAGTCGCCGAGCCGCTCGCCTCGGGCGCGGGCGGAAAATCGCCGAGCGCGGTCACCCGCACCTCGTTCACCGTCGCTGCGCCCAGGCAGCCGGACGGCAGCGACGGCGCCACCGTCAGCTCGCGCACCGGCGCGCGGCACGCCGATGACAAGAGGACACAGATCAAGAGCGCGCGCACGAGAGCGGCCATTATAAGTGATAAAATCCCCGTCGGAGATGGAGACGATCCTGTTTGGCAAGTACCAGCTTTGCGAGCGGCTCGCCGAGGGCGGCATGGCGGTGGTGTGGCGCGCCAAGCTGGTCGGCCCGGGCGGCTTCGAGAAGGAGCTGTGCATCAAGCAGGTGCGAAAGGAGCTGGCGGCGCGCGCCGAGTTCCTCGATCTGTTCGTCGCCGAGGCCAAGGTCACCGTCTCACTCAGCCACGCCAACATCGTCCCGGTCTACGAGCTCGGGATGGTCGACGGCACCTACTTCCTCGCCCTCGAGCTCATCGACGGGCCGCCCCTCTCCAAGCTGATCAAGCTCGGCGCGCTGCCGGCGCCGCTCGCGGCCTACGTCGTCGAGCAGGTGCTGCGCGGCCTCGAGTACGCGCACCGGCGCGGGGTGGTGCATCGCGATCTCTCGGCGGCCAACGTGCTCATCTCGCAAGGTGGCGAGGTGAAGATCGTCGACTTCGGGATCGCGGCGCCCAAGGGCGGAAGCGGACCGCGCGGCGGGTCGCGCGGCTACATGGCGCCCGAGCAGGAAAAGGGCGCGCGCGCCGATGCCCGCGCCGATCTCTACGCGGTGGGCGTGCTCCTGTGGGAGCTGCTCGCCGGCCGCCGTCACGAGCCCGGGGTCGCGCTCGACGGCGCGCCCGAGTCCTTGCGCGGCGTGATCGCGCGCGCGACCGCGGCCGACCCGAACGATCGCTTTCCCGACGCCGCCGCGATGCTCTCGCAGATCTCCCGCTTCCTTCGCGATCTGTCGATGGGCCCGACCCAGTCCGAGCTGTCGAGCCACGTGCGGCGCCGCCTTCCCGACCTGCCGCGCCCGCGCCCGCCCGATCAAACCCGCCGCAGCGGCGCGCAACCGGCGCTCGGCGATCCCACCCGCCAGACCGGCCCGCGCACCGTTCCCGTCGAGGGCCGGGCGCGCCAGGTTACCTTCGCCACCCGCATCGAGCTGCCCAAAGCATCCGGCCTGAGCCGCGCGCCGCTCTGGTTTGCCTGCGCGATCGGCCTCGTGCTCGCGTCGTCGGGCGGGCTACTGTGGAGGCGACATCACCTCTCCGCGCGCGCCCAGCCGCCCGAGTCGCGCGAAGCCGCGCCAACTTCTGTGCCGCCTCCCATTTCTGCCAAAGCGCCCCCGACCGAGGCGCCTGCCGCGCCGGCGATCGGCCATCTATCGATTCGCACCACGCCCTCGGGCGCCGAGGTTCGCCTCGGCGATCGCCCGCTCGGCACCACCCCGCTCCAGCTCGACATCCCGCTCTCCGGCCCGCTCGCGCTGCATCTTCGCCGTCGCGGTTTTCAGCCCCTCGATCGCACGCTTCCGCCGAGCGCGTTCGCCGGCACGCCGCGCGCCGCCACCGTCGACGAGCAGCTCATTCCGGTGGCGCGCGGCACGCTCACCTTGAACGCGCTGCCCTGGGCCCATGTTACCATCGACGGCGAAAAACGCGCCGACACCCCGATCCTCCGCCTCGCCCTCGCCGCCGGTCCGCACCAGATCCATTTGCGCTGCCCACCGACGGGACGGGAGCTCACCTTCACCGTCACCGTCGCGCCCGCGACCGAGGTGAAGCGCCTGGTCGATCTGCGCAGCGAGCCGAAGCTGATCGAGTAGCGCCTTCTCACCTGCTCAATGCGAAAACGCGTTGCCGTCGGCGGTGGCGCGATAGCTCGGGCTCGGCTGCGCCAATCCGGCGGCGAGCCCGACCGCGAGCGAGCTGGCCGCCAGCAGCCCCGCCCACAGCCACGGCCGCTCGTAGAAGCGCACGCGGCGCCGCCTCGGCACCGGCGGCAGGCGCCGCTCCGCCCGCGGATGCGCGATCGGCTGCGCCTCCATCACCAGCCGCCCGTCGCTGGCCGGCGCATTCGGCCCGCACGACACCGGGCGCGTGGCCAGCCGCGCCACCAGCTCAGAGGCCGCCCGGTCGAGGCCCGCCTGCGCCGTCACCACCTCCGCCCGACTGGCGCAGCCCTGTTCGTCGAAGCGCTGACCGACCAGCGTGAGCACGCCCGCGTCGACGCCGATCGCCACCGCCAACGCGCCGACTCTGCGCTTGGGCGTGTCGAGCTCGGCGGCGAGCGCGCGCACCCCCGCGCCCGCCGGCCGCGCCCGGAGCGCGCGCAGCGCCGAGAGCACCGGATCGATCGGCAGCGCCGCCGCAATCGTCATTCCCGACGGCGCGACCTCCACCAGCCGCGCCACCGGCGTCCGCCCCGTCGCCCTCACCTCGACAAAGCACGGCCCGACCGGCACCTCGATCGCGATCGGCGCGCGCCCGACCGATCGTCCATTGACCCGCACCTCCGCCACCGTCTCCGTCCCGCTCGTCGCCGTCGCCGCGCTTGTCGCCGTTGTTGGGCTCGTCGCCGTCGTGTCGCTCGTCGGGTCGCTCGCGAGCCGGACCGAGAGCGGCGCGGTGTGGGCCGGCGCGACCGCCTGGGCAAACGCGCGCGCGATGTCGGGCCGCACGGTCTCGGTGGTGAGCAGCGCCGCCGGCTCGAGCGCGCGCGCCTTTTGAAACGCGGCCGCGGCCTCATCCGACCGCCCGAGCTCGAAGAGCGCCACTCCGCGCCCGAGCGCCGCGTCGCTGTCGAGGGTGGCCGCGCCCGGCCGATCGAGGTGCGCCCCGTAGATCGCCTCGGCGCGCCCGAACGCCGCCACCGCCCGATCGAGCTCGACCCGCTCGAGCGCGCTGCGCCCGTCGTCGAGCGCGCGCCTTCCGCCCGCGAAAAACGCGAACGTCGCCTCCGGCTCGAAGCCCGCCGCGCGGGTCTCCTCCGCCTTGGCGACCGCGCCCTCGGCCACCTCGACGCCGCTCGCCCGCACCGCGCGCGCGAGCGCCTGGGTCGCCTGCGCGAGCCGGTCCGCCGCGTGTCCGCTCGGCGGCGCATAGGTGAAAAGCACGACCAGGAGCGCGTGCACGCCTCACCTTATCACGGCTATACTCCGCACATCGGCGAGCCGAGCGGAGCGAGCGCTCTTCGGCTCAGCCGAGGAGGATTTCGCCGTGACCGACCGCCCGCGCCTGCGTCCGCTCGAAGCCTTTCCCCTCGATGAAGATGGCCAGAAGCTCCTCGGCCTCCGCGATCCCTCCGGCCTCACCGATCACGTGGCCCGCCTGCCGCCGGCCGCGGTGGCGGTGGTCCAGCTCTGCGACGGCGAGTCGAGCCGCGATCAGATCTGCGCCGAGTTCGAGCGCCGCTACCGGTCGCCGCTTCCGCGCGAGGCGCTCGATCGCCTGCTCGATCAGCTAGATCAGGCGCTGCTGCTCGATTCCGAGCGCTTTCGCCTCCATTCGGCGACGGTGTTCGCCGAGTTCGCGCGCGCTCCGGTGCGCGCCGCGCACCTGGCCGGCAAGAGCTATCCCGCCGATCCCGGCGAGCTCGCCGCGCTGCTCGACTCCTTTTATGATCCGCCGCGCGGCCCGGGCCGCCCCGGCGCGCCCGACGGTCCGCTGCCGCGGGCGATCGTCGCCCCGCACATCGACTTTCACCGCGGCGGCGCGGCCTACGCCTGGGCCTACCGCCCGCTCGCCGAGGCGGCGCTCGCGCCCGAGGTGATCGTGGTCTTCGGCACCGACCACAACGGCGCCGATCACCCGTTCACCCTCACCCGCAAACACTTCGACACCCCGCTCGGCCGCCTGACCACCGACGTCGCGCTGGTCGATGCGCTCACCTCGGCCGCGCGCGAAAAGCTCGGCCCGAGCGCCGCCGAGAACCTGTTTCGCGACGAGCACCATCATCGCGGCGAGCACGCGCTCGAGTTCCAGATGATCTGGCTTCGCCACGTGCTCAAGGAGCGCGCCGACGGGATCAAGGTGCTGCCGATCTTGTGCGGCTCTTTGCATCATCTCGTCGAGGACGGCCGCAGCCCCGAGACCGACGCGCCGCTCGAGACCCTGCTCGCCGCGCTCGAGACGCTCACCGCCGGCCGCCGCACGCTCTATATCGCCGGCGCCGATCTCGCCCACGTCGGCCCGCGCTTCGGCGATCAGGATTCGCTCGACGCCGGCGATCGCAGCTCGCTCGAGCGGCGCGATCAAGAGACGCTGGTCCACGCCAGCCGCGGCGACGCCGCCGCCTGGTTCGACGAGATTCGCAAA
>JANWLJ010000088.1 GCA_025450955.1 Polyangium sp. (in: bacteria)
CAGGTGCGCGAGCGCCTCGGCGGCGGCGCGACGGATCGCCGGCGACTCGGCCCCGAGCGCGGCCTTGAGCGCGGGCGCGTCGGCCTGCCGCCCGCAGGCGCCGAGCACCCGGCACAGATGCGGCGCGTCCGAGCCGCCGAGCCCGCGGCTCGACAACAGAATGTGCACTTCGTCGTAGTGGCGGGTGCCGAGCCGGCCGAGCGCGGTGGCCGCCGCGTGCGCGCTCGCCTCGTCCCTTTCGAGCGCGCGAAACAGCGGCGCGAGCGACGCGCGCCCGCCGAGCTCGCCGAGCGCCAGCGCCGCCTGGGTCGCCGCCTCGCCGTCGTCGTCGGAGAGCGCGCCGATGAGGTGCGCCTCGACGCGCGCGTCGACCGCGGCGGGGCCGAGCTCGGGCAGGAGCGAATAGACCTCGGCCTTGAGCCGCCCTTCCAGATCGGGCGCGAGCGCGATCAGCGCCTCCACCGCCACCGGCCCGATCATCGCGAGGGCGGACAGCGCCGCTTCGCGCAGCTCCGGATCGCCGAGCGCGAGCGCGAGCGGACGGACCGCCTGCGCATGTCCGGAGAGCCCGAGCACCTGCGCCGCCGCGCGCTGCACTCCGGCGGTGCCCTCGAGCAGCGCCGGCACCAGCACCGGCTCGAGCGCGCCCGCCTGCGCCACCCGATCGCGAATGCGCCGCTGCGCGTCCGGCTCGGCGCGCGCGTGCAGATCGGCGAGCGCGAGGATCGCCGCTTCGCGCACCGAGCGCGCCCGATCGCCGAGCGCGATGATGAGCGGCACAAGCCCCGCTTCGTCGCCCGCGCGTCCGAGCGCGGCGAGCACCGGCGCCCGCAAGGTCGGCTCGGCGAGGAGCGGCACCAGCTCGCCCGGTGAGAGGCGCGCGCCCGAGCGGTTGAGCGCGTCGAGCGCGGCGCGGGTGAGCAGCCGATCGCCGCGCCAACGCTCGAGCGCGCCCGCGAGCGCGGCTTCGGCCGCGGCGCCGCCGATCGCGCCGAGCGCTTCGGAAGCGGCGATCCGCACGTTGGCGTCGGGATCGTCGAGGAGCGCGGTGAGCGGCGCGGTGCCGCTCCGATCTCCGATCAGCCCGAGCGTGTCGGCCAGCACCTTGCGATGCTCGGGGCCGGCCGCGAGCGCCGACTCGATCGGCGCCACCGCCTCGCTGCCGAGCGCGACCAGCGCCTCGATCGCGGCGTTGCGGCGCCCGACGTTCTCCGGCTCGGCGAGCGCGAGCGTGAGCGCGGCGGCGACCCGCGGGCGATCGGGCCAGCCGCCGGCGCGCGCCGCCGCCTCCTTGCGCACCCGCCAGCTCGCGTCGCCCATCGCGGAGATGAGAAGCGCGATCGCGCGGTCCGCGTCGGCGGGATCGGCCTCGAGCCCGGCCACCGCCGCGCGCCGCGTCTCCTCGTCGCCCGAGCCGAGCGCGCGCTCGGCCTCGGCGAGCCCGATCCCCATCAGCCGCCGCTCCCGCGCTCGGCGCGCAGCTCGGCGAGCGCCTCGGCGATGAAGTCGCGGGTGCGCCGCACCGACTCGGGCACTCGGAGATCGAACAGCAAGCGCCCCTCTTCCAGATCGGTCCTCAGCCGCGCCTCGAGCTCGAGCTCGTCGCCGCTCGCCGCCGCCTGATCGAGCGCGTCGCCGTTATAGAGCGCGACGTCGGCGACGATCAGCCGCGCCAGCCGCTCGGCGCGCTCGACCGCGTGTCGATCCCCGGAGGCCGGGATCGCCGTCTTGAGCCGCGCCTCCCCTGCCGAGCGCAGCGTGCGCCCCTCGGGCGTCTCGGCGTGCGGCTCGGGCGGCGACTGGGTGGCCGGCCCGGGCGGCGGTCCCAAAAGTCGCGCCAGCTTCTGCACCAGCGCGTCGGGGATGTGGTGCTGCTCGACGTAATCGTCGGCGCCGTAGAGCGAGGTCGGCCGCCGCTTGTAGCCGGTGCGGTTGTAGATGGACGCCACCAGCACCACCCGGGTCGGCAGCGCGCGGCGACGCACCTCCTCGACGACCTGCCAGGCGTGCACCTCGCCGATCGCGACGTCGATCACCAGCGCCGCGGGCGCCGGCTCCAGCCGGTCGAGCACCGCCTGCCCGTCGCCCACCGCCTGCGCCGGCCACCCGGCGCCGGTCACCACCCGCCGAATCACCTCGCGGATGGTCTCCGACTCGTGCGCCACCAAGACCGTCGGCGTCGCGCTCATGCGCCGCTCAAGCTGGCGAGGGTGACCTTCTCCTTCGACGAGAGGATCGCGTCGAGGTCGAGCACCATGCAGATTCGATCGTCTCCGGCGTGCACCACTCCGGTGAAGGTGGCCGCTTCGCCCTGAGCGAGCGGCGGCGGCGGCCGCACCTCCTCGCGCGCCACCCGGAGCGGCTCGGAGACGCCGTCGACCACCAGCGCGACGATCATCCGCCGCCCCGCCACCTCGATGACCACGATGAGCAGCTTGGTCGCGCGCGTCGGCGGCGTGGCCGGCAGATCGAAGCGCTTGCGCAGATCGACCACCGGCAAGATCGCGCCGCGCAGCTCGATCACCCCTTCGATGAAGGCCGGCGCCTTCGGCACCGGGGTCACCCGCACCGGGTTGATGATCTCCTTGATGCGCATGATGTCGATCGCGTAGTCGCTCCCGGCGACCACGAACGCGACGAGCTGCACCGTGTCGATGCTCTTCGGCGCGTGCGCGCGCTGCCGGCTTCTCATCTCGTCACCTGAAAGCTCACCACCTCGTCGAGCGCGAGCAGGATCACCATCCGCTGCCGCCGCCCGCTCAGATAGCGGCCGATTCCGGAGAGGAAGCTGCCGTCGGCGACGTTGAGGGTGGCCGGCGGCGGCTCGATCTCGCTCTCGGTGAAGCGCACCACTCCGCTCACCGCGTCGACCAGGAGCCCGAACGGCTCGCCGTCGCGATCGACCACCAGGATGCGCGCCGCCCGGGTGAGCGGCGTGTCCTCGAGCCGCAGCCGCGCCCGCAGATCGAGCACCGGGATCACCAGCCCGCGCACCGAGATCACCCCGATCACGAACGCGGGCGTGCGCGGCACCTCGGTGAGCGTGCGCATCTTGATGATCTCGCGGATGTGCAGGATGTCGACCCCGTAGGTCTCGCCACCGACGACGAAGGTGAGCACCGCGCGGCTGGTGCGCGCCTCGTGGCGATCGATCGCCCGGAGGTAGGTCTCTTCGGTGGCGAGCGAAAACGGAGCGCTCATGCCGCCGCCACCTGGGTCGCGATCGCCTCTTCGACGATCGCCGCGACGTCGAGCACCAAAACGGTCTGCTGGCCGCCGAGCTCGGTGGCGCCGGCGACCCCGGGCACGTTCTCGAGCGCGCGCCCGAGCGGTTTGATGACGATGTCCTGCTGGCCGACCAGCTCGTCGACGAGCAGCCCGATCCGGTGCTGCGCCAGCCCCACCACCACCACGAACTGCCGCCCCGGCGCCGGCTGGTTCGCGCCGCGCTCGAGGGCGAACACCCGTTCGAGCCGCGCCAGCGGCAGCGTCTGGCCGCGCAGGCTCATCACCTCGCGCCGCTCGATGGTGACCACGTCGTTGTGGGTGACGAGCAGGCTCTCGAGCACCGAGTTGAGCGGCATCGCGTAGGTGCGCCCCGCCGCCCGCACCACCAGCGCCTGAATGATCGCGAGCGTGATCGGCAAGGTGATGGTGAGCCGCGTCCCCTGCCCCGGCTGCGAGCTGATGTCGATGATCCCCGACAGCCGCGCGATGTTGGTCTTGACCACGTCCATCCCGACGCCGCGCCCCGACATCTGATCGGCGACCTCTTTGGTCGAGACGCCGGGCAAAAAGATCAAGTTGTAGATCTCCCGCTGCGACAGCTCGCGCGCCTGCGCCGGATCGAGCAGGCCGCGCGCCACCGCCTTTTCGATGAGGCGCCGCTCGTCGAGACCGGCGCCGTCGTCCTCGATCGCGATCACCACGTGGTTGCCGCGCTGCTCGGCCCAGATCCGGATCGCGCCCGCCTCGGGCTTGCCGGCCTTGGCCCGCGCCTCCGGCTTCTCGATCCCGTGATCGATGCAGTTGCGGATCACGTGCATCAGCGGATCGGAGAGCTCCTCGACGATCAGCTTGTCGAGCTCGGTGTCGGCGCCGGTGATCGTGAGCCGGATCTCCTTGCCGGCGTCGCGCGAGATCTTGCGCACCACCCGCGCCAGCTTGTCGAACATCTGGCCGAGCGGCACCATCCGCACCTCGAGGATGCCGGCCTGCAGCTCGTCGAGCTTGCGGCCGAGCGAGCGCAGCTCGTGGCGCAGCGCGCGGGCCAGCACCACCTGGCTGCGATCGCCCTTGATCCCGTCGAGGATTCCCTGAAATCCGGCGCGCGCGATCGCCAGCTCGCCGACGATGTTCATCAAGTGATCGAGCTTGCGGATGTCGACCCGCACCGTCTGCGCCACCGACTTGAGCGACAGCTCGTCGCGCTCGCCGAGATCGCGCGGGTGCGGCTCGCGCGCGGCCGCTTTGTCCCGCGCCGCTTCGGGCGGCGGATCAATCGTCGGCGCAGGCGCTTTCGGCGGCGCCGCCGCGGCCGGCTCGCGGATCACTTCGGGCGCGGGCGCGCTCTCGACGTGCGCCGGACGTCCGCGCGGAATCACCGCCACCTGCGCGGTCAGCCCCTCGATCGCGAGCGTGACCTCGTCGAGCGGCCGCGCCGAGCCGAGGATCACGTCGAGCTCGATCTGCTGATCGCTGGCCGCCTCCACCGACGGCAAATAGGTGATCACCTCGCCGATGGGCTTGAGCCGCCCCTTGAGCGCGTCGAGCTCCTTGTCGATGGTCATGAGGTCGAACGCCGCGTGAATGCGGTAGAGCGTCCGCCCCGCCTTGATGTTCTCGCGCAGCCGGTGCTCTTCGTACTCGGTGAGCACCGATAGAAGCCCGGGGTCGAGCTGATAGCCGTTGAACGGATCGGCCTCCGCCTTGCCGGCGCGCTGGAGCGCTGCCGCGTCGAGCCGCGCGATCAGATCGTCGATCGGCTGCGCGTCGCCGGCCTGCCCCTCGGCAGTCTCGCCGATCACCCGATGAAACTGCCCCACCGCCTCGAACAGCAGATCGAGCATCGCCGGCTTGAGCTCGACCCGGCCGAGCCGGAGCGAGTCGAGCAGGTTCTCGAGGTTGTGCGAGAGATTGGTCATCCGGGTCACTCCGAACAGCCCGGAGAGCCCCTTTAGCGAATGGACCGCGCGAAACGCGTCGTTGACCACGTCGGGATCGCTGCGTCCCTGCGCGCGCTCCTCGTCGAGGGTGAGCAGGTCGCGGTTGAACGCTTCGACGATCTCCTGCGCCTCGGAGAGAAATTCCTGGAGCGCTTTTTCGGTCGGCCCGTCACTCATGCGCGCTGCACCAACCGCTCGGCGGCGGCGAGCAGCTCCTCGGGCGAAAACGGCTTGACCAGATAGGCGTTGGCGCCGAGCTTGAGCCCGCGCTCGCGATCGGCCTGCCGCCCGTCGGTGGAGATGATCATGAG
>JANWLJ010000089.1 GCA_025450955.1 Polyangium sp. (in: bacteria)
CACGTCGGTGTGGGGCCCCTGCACCATGCGGTAGCTCGACGTCGCGACGGCGTTCTTCACCGGCGGCGAGTTCCACGTGCGGCCGATGAGGCGCTTCGCGGCGTCGACGGGGTTCTCGGCGTTGGTGATCGCCTGGCGCTTGGCGATGTGGCCGCACAGCCGCTTGCCGCTCTCGGTGATCGCCACCATCGACGGCGTGGTCTTGTACCCACCGCGATTCGGGATCACCACCGGCGTCCCGTTCTCGACGATGGCCACGCACGAGTTGGTGGTTCCGAGG
Organism: Polyangium sp. (in: bacteria); assembly: GCA_025450955.1. GTDB lineage: Bacteria > Myxococcota_A > Polyangia > Palsa-1104 > Palsa-1104 > JANWLJ01. The sequence goes on from JANWLJ010000089.1 coordinate 281, forward strand.
TCGATGCCGATGACTCGCTCCGCCATGATTCCCCGTCGGGCTAGGTCCCGCAGCCTTCCTTTATACCATTACTTCAGACCGGCCGCCTCCTCGTAGGCGGCGCGGCGCTCCTCGTTCGAGAGCAGCTCGAAGGCGGCCTTGATCGCCTGAAAGATCTTGCTCAGTCGATCGCCGTATTCGCCGATCTCGCGCCCGAAGTAACGATCGGGATGGAACTCTTTGGAGAGCTTGAAGTAGGCGCGCTTGACCGCGCGCCCGTCGGCCTGGAGATCGATCTCGAGCAGATCGAAGGCGTTCTTGCGGTCGAGCGCCTCGAAGAAGTCGTCGATGCGCCGCCGTTGATCGGCCGGGATCGGGTGCGCGTCCGCCCGCGCCGACGGCAAGATCGCGGGCGCGGCCTGCGCCACCGCCGGCAGGCTCTGCGAGGAGGTCTGGCGCGGCAGCACCCGAGCGACGCCCGGCACCTCGATCGCGCCGAGCTCCCACAGCCGCCGCAAGATCATCATCGCCACCGGCTCGTCGAACGGCACCAAGAGGCAGATCTCCTCGAGCGAGGTGCGGCCGTCGACGCGCGAGAGCACGACCCCCTCCGCGGCGCCGAGCCGCCGGTCGTCGACCAGCAGCTTGCCGCGCTGCGGGACCAGGGTGCCGGGTCCCAAGCCTTCGAAGATCTTGTTCGTCATGACGACCGCGCGCGCCGCTAAATGTTAGCCGGAAGAGAGGAGCCGTTCCAGCACGGCCTTTTGCACGTGCAGGCGGTTCTCGGCCTGGACGAACACCGACGAATGCGGGCCCTCCAGCACCGACTCGGTGATCTCCTCGCCGCGGTGGGCCGGCAGGCAGTGGAGCACCATCACGCTCTTGGCGGCCAGGCCGAGGAGCTGCTCGTCGACGCAAAATCCCTTGAACGCTTTTTCGCGCGCGGCCTGCTCGGACTCCTCGCCCATCGAGGCCCACACATCGGTCGAGATCACGCTGCGCCCGCGCGCCGCCTCGACGGGAGTTCGGACCACCTCGAGGTGCGCGCGCCAGTCGCCGTCCTTGCGCGCCCGCGCCAAGACCGCCGCGTCGGGATCGTAGCCCTCGGGACAGGCGAGCGAGAGATCGAGCCCGAGGATCGCCGCCGCCTCGATCCAGGAGTGGGCCATGTTGTTCCCGTCGCCAATCCAGCAAAAGCGCGCGCCGCCCGGCTCGAGCGCGGCGGGCCCGAGCCGCTCCCAGACGGTGAACAGATCGGCCAGCACCTGACACGGATGCGACAGATCGGTGAGCCCGTTTACGACCGGCACCGGCGCGAAGCGCGCCAGCTCCTCGACCACGTCGTGGCCGAAGGTGCGCACCACGATCCCATGGCAGTAGGCGCCGAGCACCCGCGCGGTGTCGCGCAGCGGCTCGCCACGGCCGATCTGGGTGCCCTGCGTCGAGAGATAGACCGCGTGGCCGCCGAGCTCGTACATCCCGACCTCGAACGAGACCCGGGTCCGGGTCGAGGCCTTTTCGAAGATCATCCCGAGCGTCTTGCCGGCGAGCGACCGGTGCGGCTCGCCGCGCGCGCGCAGGCGCTTGAGCTCGGCGGTGCGCTGAAAGAGCGCGCGCATCTCCGCCGCCGAGAGATCCCACAGCGAGAGCAGATCTCTTTTGGGGGAATTCGGCATCAACCGGACAGCGCGGCGTCGAGCGCCGCCACGCCCTCGTCGAGCTCAGCGTCGGTGACCACGAATGGCGGAGCGAAGCGCACCACCGTCCCGCCCGCCACCGAGAGCAGTACGCCGCGCTCGCGTACCGCGCGCACCACCGGGGCGGCGTCGCCGTCGAGCTGAAGCCCCCACAGAAGCCCGCGGCCGCGCACCGCCTTGGCGCGTCCGGGATGTTTCTCGACGAGCTTTTGCAAAGAGGCGCGCAGCCGCTCGCCGGCGGCCTTGACCCTGTCGAGCAGCCGCTCCTCTTCGATCGTCTCGAGGACGCACAGCGCCGCGGCGGTGGCGAGCGGATTTCCGCCGAAGGTCGAGGCGTGGGTGCCGGGCGCAAAGCCCTGGGCGAGCTCGCCCGAGGCGACGATCGCGCCTACCGGCACGCCGCCGCCGAGCCCCTTGGCGAGCGAGATCACGTCGGGCACCACGCCCTCCTGTTCGTAGCCGAACCAGCTCCCGGTGCGGCCGATGCCGGTCTGCACCTCGTCGAAGATCAGCACGGTGCCGGTCTCGGTGCAGCGCGCCCGGAGCGCCTTCAAAAAGCCGGCCGGCCAGAGTCGAATCCCGCCTTCGGCCTGGATCGGTTCGAGGATCACCGCGCAGGTGGTCTCGCTGATGCGATCGAGCGCGCGCCGATCGTTCTCGTCGGTGGGAAAGGGTAAAAAGCGCGCCCACTCGATGAGCGGCCCGAAGCCGGCGCGATATTTTTCCTGGCCGGTGAGCGCCACCGTCGCGATCGAGCGGCCGTGAAACGAGCCCTCGAACGACATCACCTCGATCCGCTCGGCGTGCCCTTTGAAGGTGGTCTGATAGCGCTTGGCCAGCTTGATCGCCGCCTCGTTGGCCTCCGCGCCCGAGTTGCAAAAAAACACGCGCGGCTGGCCGAGCGCGTGCGCCCGCTCGGTGAGCGCCTCGGCGCAGCGGATCTGCGCCTCGACGTAAAAGAGGTTCGAGACATGAATCAGCCGCGCCGCCTGCTCGGCGATCGCGCGCGACAGCTTGGGGTGGCCGTGGCCGAGCGGGCAGGCCGCGATCCCGCCGGTGAGATCGAGAAACTTTTCGCCCGCGACGTCCCACACCGTGCAGCCCGCGCCGCGCGAAAGCACGATCGGCTGCTGCCGGTAATTGTGGGTGAGCACCCGCTCCGCTTCGGCGATCAGCTTCTCCTGCTCCAACTTGGACATGTCTAGGCTCCTTCGAGAACCAGCTCGGTGCCGATGCCGCGGTCGGTGAAGATCTCGAGCAGGACCGCGTGCTCCACCCGCCCGTCGACGATGTGGACCTTGAGAACGCCGTCGGCGAGGGCGCTCAGGCCGAACTGCACTTTGGGGATCATCCCGCCGTCGATGGCGCCCGACTTGATGAGCGACTTGACCTGCTCGGAGGTCAGCGTCGAGCACAGCCGGCCGTCCTGCCCGCGCACGCCCTGGACGTCGGTGAGCAGCACCAACTTTTCCGCGTGCATCGCGGCGGCCAGCTTGGCGGCGAACGGATCGGCGTTGACGTTGAGCGTCTCGCCGTCCGCGTCGACCGCGATCGGCGCGATGATCGGCACGAAGTCCTCGGCGAGCAGCTTCTCGACGAGCTGCGGCGCGACCTCGACCACCTCGCCGACCCGCCCGACGTCGATCTCCTCGGGCGGCTCCGAGCGCGGCACCCGCACCTTGCCGACGCGCTCCGCGAGCGCGAGCCCGCCGTCCTTGCCGGTCAGCCCCACCGCGCGCCCGCCCGCGACGTTGATGAGCCGCACCAGCTCTTTATTGACCGAGCCGCCGAGCACCATCTCGACGATCTTCATCGTCTCGTCGTCGGTGACCCGCAGCCCGGCGACGAACCGCGAGGCGATCCCGAGCCGCTCGAGCATCTGCCCGATCTGCGGCCCGCCGCCGTGCACCACCACCGGGTTGAGCCCGACGTACTTGAGCAGCACCACGTCGCGGCAAAAGCTCTCGCGCAGCCGCTCGTCGTCCATCGCGTGGCCGCCGTACTTCATCACCACCGTCTTGCCGCGGAACTTCTTGATGTAGGGCAGCGCCTCGATGAGCACGTGCGCTTTTTCGAGCGGCGACAATGTGGCGGTGGCGATCACTTGCGCGGGCGACTTCATTTAACGGGCATCCTCCTCGGCACAGCCTCGTCGGAGGCTCCTCGCATCGCTCCGCTCAGCTCGCCGCATGCGCGCGAACTCTAGCGCATTTGGTCGCGGGCGGCGGCGGATCGATCAGAGGATGTACTTCGAGAGGTCTTCGTCCTCGAGGAGCTTGTCGAGACGCTCTTTGACGTACTGCGCGGTGATCGGCACCTCGGAGCCGTTGAGGCCCGGCGCCTCGAAGCTGAGCTCGTCGAGCAGGCGCTCCATGATGGTGTGCAGGCGACGGGCGCCGATGTTCTCCATCCGCTCGTTGGCGAGCGTGGCCATCTTGGCGATCTCGGCGATCGCATCCTTCTTCCACTCGATGCGCACGCCTTCGGTGGCGAGCAGCGCCTGGTACTGGCGGGTGAGCGAATTCTCCGGCTCGGTGAGGATGCGAACGAAGTCGTCGCCGCCGAGCGCCTCGAGCTCGACCCGGATCGGGAAGCGCCCCTGAAGCTCGGGGATGAGATCGCTCGGCTTGGAAACATGAAACGCGCCGGCGGCGATGAACAGCACGTGATCGGTCCTGACCACCCCGTACTTGGTGGTCACCGACGAGCCCTCGACGATCGGGAGCAGATCGCGCTGCACCCCTTCGCGCGACACGTCGGGTCCGCCCTGCCCGCCCGAGCGCGAGCCGGCGATCTTGTCGATCTCGTCGAGAAAGACGATCCCGGCCTGCTCGGCGCGAAACACCGCCTCGGCGGTGACCTTGTCCATGTCGATGAGCTTCTGCCCCTCGTCGGCGGTGAGCAGCTCGAGCGCCTGCGGGATCTTCACCTTGCGCTGCTTCTCGCGCCCGCGCCCGCCGGAGAACATCTGCTGCAGCTTGCCGATGTCGAAGCCGATCTGATCCATCCCCGGCGCGGAGAACACCTCGAACACGCCGTGCTGCGGCTCGGCCACCGAGATCTCGACCTCGCGATCGTCGAGCTTCCCCGCGCGCAGAAGCTCGCGCAGCTTCTCGCGCGTGCCCGCGGTCCCGTCGACCTGCGGCGGCGGAACGTGCACCGTCGAGTCCATCGAGGCGGGGAGCTGGATCGGCCGCGGGCCCATCGGGTGCGGCGCCTGCGGCGCCTGCCGCGGCAAGAGGATGTCGAGGATCTTCTCCTCGGCCGCCTCGCGGGCGCGCGCACGGACCTTGGCCTGCTCCTCGTCCTTGACCAGCTTGACCGAGATCTCGACCAGGTCGCGGACGATCGAATCGACGTCGCGGCCGACGTAGCCGACCTCGGTGAACTTCGAGGCCTCCACTTTCAAAAACGGCGCCGCCACCAGCCGCGCCAGCCGCCGCGCGATCTCGGTCTTCCCGACGCCGGTCGGCCCGATCATGATGATGTTCTTGGGCGCGATCTCGTCTCTCAGCTCGGGCGCCACCTGCTGCCGTCGCCAGCGGTTGCGCACCGCGATCGCCACCGCCCGCTTGGCGGCGCGCTGCCCGACGACATAACGGTCGAGCTCCTCCACGATCGCGCGCGGGGTCAGCGATCGCGGGTCACGTAGGCCCATCGTCACTCCTATACTTCTTCGAACTGAAGGTTCTGATTGGTGTAGATGCAGATCTCGCCGGCGATTTTCAAGGCCCGCTCGGTCACCTGTCGGGCGTCGAGCTCGGTCGCCTCGAGGAGCGCGCGCGCCGCCGCGAGCGCATACGGCCCGCCCGAGCCGACCGCGATCGCGCCGCCTTCGGGCTCGATCACGTCGCCGGTGCCGGTCACCAAGAAGGTGCGATCCCCGTCGGCGACGATCATCAGCGCCTCGAGCTTGCGCAGCGCGCGATCGGTGCGCCAGTCCTTGGCCAGCTCGACCGCCGCGCGCGGCAGGTTGCCGCTCGCCTCCTTGAGCTTGCCCTCGAGCCGCTCGAAGAGCGCGATGCCGTCGGCGGCCGAGCCGGCGAACCCGGCCACCACCTTGCCGTCGTGCATGCGCCTCACCTTGCGGGCGTTGCCCTTCATCACCGTGTTGCCGAGCGTCACCTGCCCGTCGCCGCCGATGACGACCTTGCCGCCTCTGCGCACCGCCAGGATGGTCGTCGATCGTATCCTCATCGCTTCACCCTTTTTGATTTCGGTTTTTCGCCGTCGCTTTTATTTTCGGGCGAAACCGGCTGCATCGATTCGCCGGCGTGCGGGTGCTTGGCATATTGCTTCATCAGATATCCGAGATCGACGTGGGCGTAGCGCGCGGTGGTGGTCAGCGACGCGTGGCCGAGCAGCTCCTGAATCGCCGGCAGATCCGCTCCCGACGCCAGCAGGTGGGTGGCGAAGCTGTGGCGCAGCGCGTGCGGATGGGTGTCGGGCACCCCGCTCTCGATCGCCGCGCGATCGAGAAAGCGACGCACGCTGCGGGTGGTGAGCCGCGCCCCGCGCGCATTGATGAAGAGCGCGCGATCCCGCGGCCGCAGCGTGTCGCGCTCGGCCAGCCAGCCGTCTAACGCTTGGCGCGCCTTGCGCCCGAGCGGCACCACGCGATCTTTTTGCCCCTTGCCGCGCCGGACCTTGAGCTCGTCGTCGCCGATGTCGGCGAGATCGAGCCCGACGCACTCCGAGACGCGCAGCCCCGAGCCGTACATCACCTCGAAGATCGCCGCGTCGCGCAGCCGCTCGGCCGGCACCTTGGCCCGCGGGCCCGCGCTCTTGACCGGCGCCTCCATCAGCGCCGCCGCCTGCTCGGGCGACAAAAAGGCGGGCAGCGTCTTTTTCGCCTTGGGCGGGCGGAGCAGCATGGCGACGTTCTCTTCGATGACGCGCTCGCGACGGAGGAAGCGGAGAAATGCGCGGGTCGCCGACAGCTTGCGCCCGATGGTCACCGCCTCGTTTTTGCCAAACAGCGAGGCAAGGTAAGAACGCAGGGTGATGATGTCAAGGTCGCCCGCCGACGGCGCCCGCCCCCGCTTCTCGCGAATGAACCCGCACAGCGACTCCACGTTCGCCAGATACGCGCGCACCGTATGCGCCGACGCCCGCTTCTCCGCCTCGAGATGCTCCCGAAACCGAACCACCCACTCGTCCATTGGCCAAGATGGTAACGCCGGCCCCGCCCCCGCGCGAAAAAGGGCGCGCGGGAAGGGAGTCACTTGAAGTCGGAGCATTAGCAGTAGACGTGCTCCATGGGTGCGGCACGCGCCGACGGTGCTCCAGGCGTAACCATCCCCGAGCGAGCCCAGCGTTTGAAGACCAATGGACGGATAGGGCCCATTCGACTAGCCTGGCTTTCGTGGACAGCCATCGCACGCCTCCATGGAAGCGATGGCTGTCTCTGCACGGGTACGGCCTCTTCACCAGCGCGCTGTTCGGCGCAACCACCACGCCACAGAGGATGCGGTCGCGGTTCGAGCGTTTCGGCACGGTGTCGCGCGACGGCATGCGGCGCAAGCATCCGAAGCTCGTCTTCGAGGATCACCTCGCGGGAACCGTCGCCATCGAGTCGGTGCGCGCGCTCGAGTCGCCGGCCTGCAGA
>JANWLJ010000090.1 GCA_025450955.1 Polyangium sp. (in: bacteria)
CCGCCCTGTTCGATCCGCAAGAGCGCCTTGCGCGCGTCGTCGAAGAGCTCGAGCGCGAGCCCCGTCGAGGCGAGGATGCGGCCCATCGAGCGCAAGACCGGGCCGTCGTCGTCGATGAGGATCACCCGGCCGGGAGCGGCGGCGTGGCTGGCGTGCTTGGCGGGCTCGGTCTTGATGCTGGTGGAGGTCATTGGTTTTCTCCCTCGCGACGAATCGCGATCCGCCGCTAGAGCAACCGGCGGGCCAAGCGATTCGGGCGCATTTTTCGCGGCGAAATCGCGCTGCCGTCAAGCCGCCGACAGCGCGCGCGCCGACTCGGCGTCATCCGCTTGACACCCGCTCGCTCGAGGCCGCGGCGGATGCGGGAGATCCGCTTCATTGGCGATGGAACGGCGCTTGCTCCGTCGGCACCCCATGGACCAGCCCACCCGAAAGTCCGAAGCGATGCCCGAAGCAAAGCCCGAAGGAAAAATGGAAGTGAAGACCGACGGACGCCGCTCGCGGCGCCTGCCCACCCGCATCCAGGTCCGCTGGCTCCGGCGCTCGGGCTCGACCGAGGTCGTGGCCACCGACATCAATCGGGACGGGCTGTTCTTGTGCACCAAAGAGAACGTCCCGCCGGGCGCGCTCCTTCAGATCGCGCTCGAGCTGCCCGACGGGCCGCTGTCGATGTTCGTGACCGCCCGGTTCATCGGCCAGACCCAGTCGGGCCGCGGGATCGGCGTCGAGATCCATCTGGTGAGCCCGCCCGACTATCGGCGCTTTCTCACCTACTACGCATCGCTGATGAAAGACGAGCTCAAGCGCTCGGTGGTGGTAAACGGCTAGGCCGGAAGCTCGGTCGGTCGTGATATAATCACAGACCGGATGACTCGCGCGTTGGTGGTCGATGATGATCCGGCGATCCGCCGCAGCATCAAGGCGGTGGCGCGCGACGTCGGCTGCGAGGTGACCGACGCCGAGGACGGGCTCGACGCGGTGGGCAAGCTCGGCGCGGGCCGCTTCGACGTGGTGATCACCGATCTGAGGATGCCGCGCGCCGACGGCTTCGCGGTGTTGGCGGCGGTCTCGTCGCGGCAGCCGGGCACGCCGACGATCATGCTCACCGCGCACGGCGCGGTCGCCGAGTGCGTGACTGCGATGAAGGGCGGCGCGTTCGATTTTCTCACCAAGCCATTTCACGCCGAGGAATTGGAGGCGGCGATTCGCCGCGCGCTCGAGGTCACCCAGCGCAGCGGACGCGCCGGCAAGGATCCCGCGCGCGAACGGCCGCAGGTCTCGATCATCGGCGACTCGCCGCGGCTGCGCGCGGTGCTCGACTCGGTCGAGCGGGTCGCCACCACCGACGCCACGGTCCTCATCGCCGGCGAGACCGGAACCGGCAAAGAGGTGATCGCGCGCCTGGTGCACGGGCTGTCGGATCGCGCCGGCCGGCCGTTCGTCGCGCTCAACTGCGGCGCGATCCCCGAGGGGCTGATCGAGAGCGAGCTGTTCGGCCACGCGCGCGGCTCGTTCACCGGCGCGACCGACAAGCGGGTCGGCCGCTTCGTGCAGGCCGAGGGCGGAACCCTGTTTCTCGACGAGGTCGGCGAGCTGCCGCCCGCCACTCAGGTCAAGCTGTTGCGGGTCTTGCAGGAGCGCGAGGTCACGCCGGTAGGCGAGTCGCGATCGGTCGCGATCGATGTGCGGGTGATCGCCGCCACCCATCGCGATCTCGAGGCGATGGTCGAGACCGGCGCGTTTCGCCAAGATCTCTACTACCGGTTGAACGTGGTGCCGCTCGAGATGCCGGCCCTGCGCGATCGGGCCGAGGACATTCCCGCGCTCGCGAATCACTTTCTCGCCGACGCGGGCCGGCGGCTCGGGCGCGAGCTGCGCCTCTCTCCCGAGGCGCTCGAAGCGCTCTGCCGCTACGCCTGGCCCGGCAACGTCCGCGAGGTGGAGAACCTGATCGAGCGGGTCGCCATCCTCGGCAAAGGCGGCGAGATCACCGTCGCCGACCTGCCGGAAAAGTTCCGCCATCCGCCGGTCGCGACCGGGGGTGCCGCCGCGCCGCCTCTGCCGGAAGACGGGCTCGATCTGGTGCGCGCCCTCGGCGACATCGAAGGCAAGCTCATCGACGAGGCGCTGCGCAAGAGCGGCGGCAATCGCAGCCAGGCGGCGCGGCTGCTCGGCCTCAACCGCACCACCCTCATCGAAAAGCTCAAGCGCAAGACGCGCCTCTGATCGGCGGCGGCGCCCCTGCCGTCGCTGCGTCAGACCATGTAGGCCACTTCATACTGCGACAATTTGCCGCAGGCTGAGGAGGCGCGCGCTCGTATATCATCGTGATCTTTCGGGGGGCGTTTTCGCAGCGCGATGGTGAGGGACGAATGACAATTTGGATGGTCGAGGACAGCGCATCGAACCTCGAGCTGGCGCGCGATCTGCTCGAGCTGGAAGGACATCAGGTGATCTCCGCCGAAGGTGGCGTCACCTTCCGGCCGCTGATGACCTCGGGCCCGCCGCCGGCGGTGATCTTGATGGACATCCTGCTCCGCGACTCCGACGGCGTGACCCTGCTCGGCGAGATCCGGCGCACGCCCGCGCTCGCGCACGTGCCGGTGGTCGCGCTCACCGCCCAGGCGCTCAAGGGCGATGCCGAGCGACTGATCTCCGCCGGCTTCGACGGGGTGATGACCAAGCCGATCGACACCCGCGCGTTCGTCGGCGAGGTCGAACGATGGGCTCTCAGGGGGCGGGTGAGCTAGCCGTTGGGACGCATCCTGATCGTCGATGACGAGCCGCTCAACCGCGAGCTCTTGCGCGCCTACCTCGAGGACCACGGGCACGAGCTCATCGAGGCCGACTCGGGCGGCCGCGCGCTCGAGCTGGTGAAGAGCGGCGCGCCCGACGTGGTGCTGCTCGACGTGATGATGCCGGGCCTCGACGGCTTCGAGACCACCGAGCGGATCAAGGCGCAGACCGGCGGCGATTTTCTCCCGGTCATCCTCATCACCGCGCTCGCCGATCTGGCGTCGCGCAACCGCGGCCTCAAGTGCGGCGCCGACGAGTTTCTCACCAAGCCGGTCGATCGCCAGGAGCTCCTGGTCCGCGTCGGCAACCTGCTCGCGCTCCGCGCCAAAGAGCGCGAGCTCTTGCGCCGCAACGTCGAGCTGATCGAGCTCACCCGTTATAAAGAGGAAATGTCGGCGCTCCTGGTTCACGATCTCAAAAATCCAATGTCGGTGATCCTGAGCGGCCTCGACTTCGCCTCCCGCGCCCACGCGCTCGACGAGGAGGTGCACGAGGCGCTCGGCGACGCGCTCGGAGCGAGCCGGCGGGTGATGCGGCTCATCGCGAATCTGGTGGACCTGATGCGCCTCGAAAGCAGCCGGCTCGAGCCGCGGCGCGAGCCGACCGCGCTCGGTCCGCTGCTCGCGACCTTGATCGCGCAGCGCGCCTCGCTCACCCGCCATCGCCAGATCACCGTCAACCAGCGCCTCGGCGCGGACGCGGTGGCCTCGATCGATCGCGATCTCATCGCGCGGGTGTTCGAGAACCTGCTCGACAACGCGCTTCAGCACACGCCGACCGGCGGCGAGGTGCGCGCCTGGATCGAGCACACGGGCGGCGCGGTGCAGCTCCGGCTCGGCAACAGCGGGCCGCCGATCCCGCCCGAGCTGCGGCCGGTGGTCTTCGAAAAATACCGGCAGGCCTCGAGCGCGCTCGGGCGGATGAACCTCGGGCTCGGGCTCTACTTCTGCCGGCTCGCCGTCGAGGCGCATGGCGGACGGATGTGGGTGGAGGAGAGCGCGGACCTGCCGGCGGTGTTCGGCTGCGAGCTGCCGCGCGCCGGAGCAGCGGCGAACGAAGCGACAAGGAGCCAGAAATGATCAGCGAGCCCTGGTTTTCCGTCGAGCAGCAGCGCGGGCTCGATGACTTCTGGCGGGTCTACGATGCGCACTACGACGACATTCTCGTCGACACGCTGAAGGCCGCCAGGAGCCATCCCGAGTTTGCGCCGATCATCGACGCGATGTCGCCCGAGCAGATGGAGCTGCAGAACCAGCGATCGCGCAAGCTCCTTGGCGACGCGGTGGCCGGCGACTGGGCGACCTACGAGAGCGATCTGCGCGCGCAGGGGAGCGTCTATGCGCAGATGGGAATCGGCTATCGCGCCTGGCACGATATCGTGCGCGGCTTTTCCAAATATCTGATTCCGGTTTTGGTGAAGAGCTACGGCGAGACGCCTGAGCGGCTGACCGGCGCGCTCATCAGCCTGCAGACCTTTCTCGGGCGGGCGATGGCGATCATCGGCGAGGAGTATCTCGCCACCAAGGAGCGGATCATCGCCGAAGGCGCGGCGCGCACCGCGGCGATCCTCGAGGCCGCGCTCGACCCGATCCTCACCATGGATCACCAGGGGACGATCCTCGAGTTCAACCCGGCGGCGGAGCGGACCTTCGGCCATCGTCGCCATGACGTGATCGGCAAGCCGCTCGCCGAGGTGATCATTCCGCCGGCGATGCGCGAGGCGCATGATTCGGGCCTGGCGCGATATCTCGCCACCCGAAAGGCCGGCTCCATGCTCGGCCAGCGAACCGAGCGCGTCGCGCTCCGCGCCGACGGCACCGAGATTCCCGTCGAGATCGCGATCATCCGCATCGCCGACGAAGAGCCGCCGCGGTTCACCGGCTTCATTCGCGATCTCACCGATCGCAAGCGCGCCGAGGAGGCGCTGCGCCGTTCGCTCGAGGAGAACCGGCGGCTCGAGGCCGAGGCCGCCGAGCAGGCGCTGCAAAGGAGCGAGGAGCGGTTTCGGCTGCTGGTCGCGAGCGTCAAGGACTACGCGATTCTGCTCCTCGATCCCGAAGGGCGGGTCGACAGCTGGAACGAAGGGGCGGAGCGGATCAACGGCTGGCGCGCCGAGGAGATCGTCGGCCAGCCCATCTCGCGCTTCTATCTGCCCGAGGACGTCGCGGCGAAAAAGCCGGAGCGCGAGCTCGAAAACGCGATCGCCCACGGCCGCTCGGAGGACGAAGGCTGGCGGGTGCGCAAGGACGGCTCGCGCTTCTGGGCCAACGTGATCGTCGCGCCGCTCTACGAAGACGACGGCACGCTGCGCGGGTTCGCCAAGGTGACCCGCGATTTTACCGAGCGCAAAAAAGCCGAGGAGGAGATTCAGCGCGCCAACCGCGCCAAATCGGACTTTTTGGCGATGATGAGCCACGAGCTGCGCACACCGCTCAATTCGATTATCGGTTTCTCGGAAGTATTGATCGACGGGAAATTCGGTCAATTGAATGAGCGCCAATCCCGTTATCTGAATAATGTCCACGCCAGCGGCCGGCACCTGCTCGGCCTGATCAACGATCTGCTCGATCTGTCGAAGATCGAGGCGGGACGGCTGGAGGTGGCGCTCCATCCCTGCTCGCCCCGTCTGATCCTGACCGAGGCGCTGGCGACGCTTCAGCCGGCCGCGGACGCCGCCAAGGTCGAGCTGGTGGTCAAGCCGGCTAAGGCGGGAGCCTCCGACGCGGTCGCGGCCGACGCGGTGCGATTCAAACAGGTGCTTTATAACCTGCTCTCGAATGCCATTAAATTTACTCCGCCGGGAGGACGGGTCCGGGTCGGCACCGAGACCATCGGCGCGCGGGTGCGGATCTCGATCGAGGACTCGGGCGGCGGGATCTCGGCCGAAGATCTGCCGCGGCTGTTCGTGCCGTTCACCCAGCTCGAAAACGCCAAAGACAAAAGCGGCACCGGGCTCGGGCTGGCGCTCACCCGCGAGCTGGTCGAGCTGATGGGAGGGCGGATCGGCGTCGACAGCCCGGCCGGCGCTGGCGCCACCTTCTATATCGAGCTCGAGCGGGTCGAGCCCGCCCCGGCGCCCGCGGCCGCCGGCTCGCTCGAGATCGGGAGCGACTCGCCGCTGGCGCTGATCGTCGACGACGATCGCGAAGCGCAGGAGCTGCTCGCGCTCGCGCTGCACAGCCACGGCTACCGGACCATCGTGGCGGCGACCGGCGAGGACGCGCTCGCGCTCGCGCGTCGGGTTCGGCCG
>JANWLJ010000091.1 GCA_025450955.1 Polyangium sp. (in: bacteria)
CGGGTGAGCGAGCCGGCTGCGCGCCCGTCGGTGTGGCGCTATTTCGCGGTCGCCGCGCCCGGGATCGAGCCGGTCCTCGCGCGCGAGGTGGCCGCGCTCCCGGGCGCGAGCGAGGTGCAGCGCGTGCCGGGCGGCGTCGAATTCGCCGGCCCGCTCGAGGTGTGCTGGCGCGCGAACCTGGAGCTTCGTACCGCCACCCGGGTGCTGGTGCGGGTCGGCGATTTCGAAGCGCACGATTTTTCCCGCCTGCGCCGCCGCGCCGAGGCGCTGCCGTGGAAGCTGTTCACCGACGGGAGCGCACCACTCGCGCTGCACGTGAGCCAAGCGCGCTGCCGCCTCTACCACACCGGCGCGGTGGGCGAGCGGCTGAACGAGGCGGTGGTCGCCGCGCTCGGCTCGAAAACAAACGCGATCGATCCCGAAGCGCCGCCCGTCGGTCTGTTCGCGCGCGGCCAGAACGATCGCTGGACCTTGAGCCTCGACGCCTCGGGCGAGCTCTTGCACAAGCGCGGTTGGCGCACCGAGACCGCGCTCGCGCCGCTAAGGGAGACGCTCGCCGCCGCGCTGCTCGAGCTCTGCGACTGGGATCCCGCGACGCCGCTCGTCGACCCGATGTGCGGCGCCGGCACCTTCGCCATCGAGGCCTGCGCGCGGGCGATGAAGCGCGCCCCCGGCCTCGGACGCGCCTTCGCGTTTCAGCGCTGGCCGATCTTCGACCCCGAAAGCTGGCGCCGCCTGCTCGACGACGCGGAGCGCGCGGTCTTGCCGCACCCGCCCGCGCCGATCTGCGCCTCCGATCACGACCCCGAGGTGGTGGCCGCGGCCCGGCGCAACGCCGAGCGCGCCGGCCTCGGGGCCGCGCTTCAGCTCGCCGAGCTCGAGCTGCGCGACGTCACCCCGCCCGCTTTCTCCTCGCCCGGCCTGGTGATCGTCAACCCGCCCTACGGCCACCGCGTCGGCGATCGACGCGCGCTCGGCGCCCTCTACTCCGAGCTCGGCCGACTCCTTCGCACCCGCTTTGCCGGCTGGCGCGCCGGCGTGCTCGTCGCCGATCCGCGCCTCGCCCGTGCGCTCGGTCTGCGCAGCGAGCACGAGGTGGCGCTGCAAAACGGCGGGCTGCGCGTGCGCCTTCTGCGCTATCGCCTCTAAGCCGCGCGGCGAATCTTCAGACGAGCGGACCGTCTTGCGTCGCCGCCGACTGGTTGAGCGCGCGCAGCCCGCTCGACAGCGCCCATCCCCAGGTCGCAAGGCAGATCGGAATCCCGACCAGCACGAAGCAGAGGGGAATCCCGATCACGAACAGCATCAGCTGCGCCACGCCCTCGCCGGTCCGCCCCGCCACCATCGAGCCGAGCCCCGGCATCACCAGGTTGAGCAGCAGCCCGACCATCGCTTGCGGCGACGGCGGCGGCTGAATCGCGAGCGGCGCGCCCGGCTGGGTGGCCAGCGCGCCGCTGCCATCCCGCCGCACCAGCGCCCGTCCCGGCGTCGCCTTCACCCGCCCCGGCAGGTTGTAGTAGACGCAGGCCTCGTCGTCGACCGCGCGCACCAGCACTCCGCTCGCCGCCAGATCTTCGAGCCGCTCCTCGGCGGCCGCGATCGGAATCTTGAGCGCGTAGGCGACCGCCGGCGCGTCGATCCGCGCGGTGGTCTGGTAGGCGAACTCGAGGAACTTCTGCTCGAACTCGTTCGGGCTGAGCTCGCCCGCCGGCGGCGGCGCCGCCTCGGCCTTCACCGACGGCAGCCCGAGATCGGCCTGGCAGTGCTTGCAGCGGATGGCGATCGACTTGATCTCCTCGCCGCAGTACGGACAGGCTTTGGTGGAAGCTTCGTCCATCGCTCTTACCACCTTGGAGTATGACCGATGCTTCCGGGTTGCGGGCGCCCAAACGAAAGCGCTATTCTGAGTTGTGATCCTGCGCGCAGGCTCCGACGGGAGAGTCGACACGATATGGTGAAGTCGGAGATCCGCAACCAGCCGGACGGCAGCCTGCACGCCACTTTAATCGGCAAGGTGGACGAGCACTTCGACGGCGCCGAGGTGCTGCGCGCCGCGACCGCGTCGGCCGCGACCCGGGTGGTGCTCAAGCTCGACGGCCTGCGCTCGATCTCGTCGCTCGGGGTGCGTGCGCTCGAGGGCTTCTTGCGCGATCTCGGCGCCCGCGAGGTGCTGCTCGACGACATCTCGGCGGCGCTCGCCAACCAGCTCTCGATGATCCCGAACCTGCTCGGCTCGGCCAAGGTCGTGAGCGCGCGGCTCCCGTTCGTCTGTCCGTCCTGCGGCGCCGAGGCGCTGCACACCATCCCGTATCAGGGAGGCGCGGCCACCACCCACGCGCCTGCGTGCGCCGCCTGCGGCCACAAGATGGACTTTGACGGCTTCGCCGAAGAATATTTACCGAATTCGAAATAACTCTAGAAACGAATGACGCGATAGTCGCCCTTGGGCGCGTTCACCCGCTCGGGCACCAGCTCGCGCGCCGGCGTCGGGGCCGGCCTGCCCGCCGATTTGCTCTTGGCGTCCGGGCTCGGCGCGATCGGCTTGGGCGCGGCGGGAGCGCGCACCAGCTTGGCGGCGATGGTGCGCGCACGGTGAGGCCGCGCGGCGGCAGCCCCCGGCGCCTGGCTCAGCACCGTCGCCAGCTTCTCCTCGACGAGATCGCTCATCGAGCGCTCGTGGAGCTCGCAATACTGGCGCAGCGCTTCGTAGGTGGTGCCACGGACCGAGATCGATCGACGGGTCTGCTTCTTCGACATCGTAGCCTCCGGAAATGTGCTGCTGCCGAAGGTGGAATCTGATCTCCCGCGATCCGATCGTCAAGTAGGAAAATGGCTACTGAAAATGGATCCTGATTTCGATCATTTGGCGGCGGTGGTGGCGGGCCTCATCCCGAGCTCGTGCATCAGGAACGCGAACATGTCGGCGCCCTGCTCCACCGCCTGCTTGATCATATCGGCGCCGCCGTGACCGGCGTGCTTCTCGATCCGCAACAGAATCGGCAGCTCGCTCGCCTGCGCCGCTTGCAGCTCGGCCACCATCTTGCGCGCGTGCATCGGGTCGACCCGGTCGTCGGAGTCGGCCGACAGCATCAGCACCGCCGGATAGCGGGTCTTCGGCACCACGTGATGATAGGGCGAGTAGGCCAGGAGCGTCTTGAGCTCGGCCGCGCTGGCGGAGGCCGAGCCATACTCGGAGATCCAGGTCTTGCCGCTGCCAAACAGTTGGTAGCGCACCATATCGAGCAGCGGCACCGCGCAGCTCACCGCGCGAAACAGATCGGGGCGCTGGGTGAGCGCCGCGCCCATCAAGAGCCCGCCGTTCGAGCCGCCGCGGATCGCCAGCTTCTCGGGCTTGGTGTAGCCGCTCGCGATCAGATATTCGGCGGCGCCGATGAAGTCGTCGAACACGTTCTGCTTGTGCGCGCCCATCCCCGCCTTGTGCCAGGCCTCGCCGTACTCGCCGCCGCCGCGCAGGTTGGCCACCGCCCAGCCGCCGCCGGCCTCGAGCCACACGTAGATCGACGACCAGAACTCGGGCGTCATGTTCACGTCGAAGCCGCCGTAGCCGTAGAGCACGAACGGCGTCGAGCCGTCGCGCGGCAGATCTTTGCGGCGGATGATGAACATCGAGATGCGCGTGCCGTCCTTGGACGGATACCAGACCTGCTCGACGGTGTAGGGCGACGGATCGACCGGCACCTTCACCTCCGCCCACAGCTCGGCGCCGCCGCGCGCGACCGAGCTCTTCCAGATCTGGTGCGGCTGGGTGTACGACTGAAAATCGTAAAAAACCTGATCCTCGTCGGGGTTGCCGACCACCTGCCCGACCGATCCGATCCCGGGCAGCGCCACCTTGCGCAACAGCTTGCCGTCCAGCCCGCGCACCTCGAGCTCGCTCGACGCGTCGTGCATCCAGGTGAGCGCCAGGTGCTCGCCGACCAGCGTCGCTCCGTCGAGCACCGCGCTTTCCGACTCGGGGACGATCTCCTTCCAGGCGGCGCGCGCAGGATGGCGCGCGTCGGCCTCGAACATCCGCCAGCGCGGCGCGCCCTCGTTGGTGCGGATGTAGAAGCGTCCCTTCCACGCGGTCACTTCGTACTGCGCGTCGTTGCCGACCGCGAACGGCGTCCACTCGTGGGTCTTTTTGTGCAGGTCGCGAAAGTAGACGTCGGTCGAGTTCCACCCGTGCGAGATGTAGAGAAACAGCCAGCGCCCGTCGCGCGACAGGCTGGCGCCGAGAAACAGCTTGGGGTCGCCGGTCTTCTCGTGCACCACCGGATCGTTTTTCGGATCGGTGCCGAGCTCATGAAAGCGCACCTCGGCGAAGCCGGGCCGATCCGAGACGCTCACCTCACCGGAGACCTCGGGCAGCCAGGTGTAATAAAAGCCGTCGCCCGACGGCGTCCACGACGGCTCGGCGTACTTCGCCCCTTCGATCGTGTCGCGCTCGCTCACCTTGCCGCTTTGAACGTCCATCACATAAAGCGTCGACTCGTCGGAGTTGTTGCGCTTGAGCGTGTAGGCGACCCGCTTTCCGTCCCAGCTCGGCCGCACCAGCCCGAGCGAGGTCGAGCCGTCGGCGCTCATGGTGTTGGGATCGAGCAGCACCTTCTCGGCGCCGTGCTCGCCCTCGCGCCAGTAATAGCTCGCCTTCTCCTTGTCGACGTGGGTGCGCGCGTAGAAGTAGCGGTGCCCGCGATGGATCGGCGCCGACACCGACTCGACGTAATAGAGCTGGCGCAGCCGCGCTTCGATCGCGTCGCGCCCCGGCAGCCCGTGCAAATAGTCGCGCGCCAGCTTGTCCTCGGCGTGCATCCACTTCTGCACCTCGGGGCTCTTTTGGTCTTCGAGCCAGCGATAGGGATCGCGCACGGTCACCCCGAACAGCACGTCCTTCACGTCGTCGATGCGGGTCGCGGGATACTTCATCGGGTTCGCCTTCGCCTCCGGCGCAGCGACGAGCGCGAGCGCCGCCAAGAGGGTCGCCAGGATGATCTTCATCGTCGACTCCCGGTCAAATGAGTGGTGGCTGCCGCAAGCCCGTCGAGGCTGAGCCGATACATCGGGAACAGCCGCGCGATGGTCGCCGCGGTGCCGCGCCAATAACTCTCCGGCTCGGGATTGAGCCACGCGGTCTTGCGAAAATGGCGCGCCACTCGATCGAGCCAGGCGATCCCGGGAGTATCGGACCACTCTTCGTAGGCCCACGCGCTGCCCGCCTGCATCAGCTCCGCCGGGTGCATGAGCGCATCTCCGACGACAATCAGCTTCCAGCTCGGGTCGCACCCGTCGAGCAGCTCGGGGATCGGCGTCCCGTCGCGCAGCCGGGTGGTCGGATAGAGGTGCCCATAAAGACAGTTGTGGAAATAGCGCACCTCGAGCCGGCGAAAATGAGTCGACTGCCGCGCCGCCGAGAACAGCCGCTCGCACAGCTCGACGTGCGGCTCCATCGAGCCGCCCACGTCGATGAGGAGCAGCACCTTGGTGGCCGGCCGCCGCTCGGGCCTGAGCACCACCTCGAGCTCGCCCGCGTTCTTCGCGGTGGCGTCGATCGACTCCTCGAGATCGAGCTCGGTCGGCGCCCCCTCGCGCAAAAACGCGCGCAGCCTTCTCAGCGCCAATTCGATCTGCCGCACGTCGAGGTTGAGATCGCCGCGCAGCGCCCGAAAGTTGTGCGCGCCCGCGCGGGCCAGCGCGCTCCGTCCCCCCGGCGCGCCCTCTCCGACGGTGATTCCATCGGGATGGGTCCCGCCGCGGCCGTGCGGAGAGGTGCCGCCGGTGCCGACCCACTTGTTTCCGCGATCGTGCCGCCCCTTCTGCTCGCGCAGCCGCTCCTCGAGCCGCCGCCTGACCTCGGCCAGATCGATCCGCTCGAGCAGCGCCCGCTCTTCGTCGGTGAGCTCGCGCTTCGGCTGAAGATCCCGCAGCCACTCGATGAGCTCGTCGGTGATCGCGATCGCCTCGCCCTCGACGCCCTGAAAATAGGCGGCGAACGCGGTGTCGAACGCATCGAGATCCTGCTCGCGGTGCACGCACAGCGCGCGCGCGACTTCGTAAAATCCATCGAGGCTGGTCTCGTGCAGCTCGCGCGACAGCGCCTCGGCCACCGAGAGCGCCTCCTGCGCCCCCACCTTGAGCCCGCGCCGCCTCAGCTCGTAGAAGAAATCGATGAACACCGCGGCGGAGGATAGCGCAAAAAAAGGGCCGCGCGATCGC
>JANWLJ010000092.1 GCA_025450955.1 Polyangium sp. (in: bacteria)
GGTGGAGCGGCTCGCCATCGCGCTGGCCGAGAGAGAAGAGCTTAGATGACCAACGAAGATCTCGATTCGCTGAGGGAGGCCGTGCGCGCGCTGCCGGAGAATTTGCCGCTCAGGCGGCAGCTCGCGAGCGGGCTCGAGCGCGCCGAGCGATTCGCCGAGGCGCTCGCCGAATGGGAGGCGATCTGCGGCCGCGCCCCCGAGGACGCGCCGGCGATCTTGGGCCAGGCGCGCTGCCTGTACGAAGTCGGGCGGCATCCGGAGGCCCTCGAGCGCTACGATCGCGCGGTCGGGCTCGAGGTCGGGCTCGCCGACGCGGCGCTGCGCGATCGGATCGTGCGCGCCGGCGCCGATCCGCGCGCGCGCATCCGTCTGGTCGCCGCCGACAAGGAAGATCAGGGGCGCGGCCTCGAGCCCGAGGTCGAAAAGCCGGCGGTCACCTTCGCCGACGTGGGTGGGCTCGACGAGCTGAAGGAGAAGATCCGGCTGCGCATCCTCTATCCGCTCAAGCGGCCCGATCTCTATCGCGCCTTTGGAAAGAAGGTGGGCGGCGGGATGCTGCTCTACGGGCCGCCGGGCTGCGGCAAGACCTTTTTGGCGCGCGCGACCGCCGGCGAGGCCGGCTTGCACTTCGTCGCGGTTGGGGTCGAGGAGGTGCTCGACATGTGGCTCGGGCAGTCGGAGAAGCGGCTGCACGAGCTGTTCGAGACCGCGCGACGCACAGCGCCGGCGATTCTGTTCTTCGACGAGGTCGACGCGCTCGGCGGGCGACGCTCGGGGCTGCGCCACGAGAGCTATCGCACCCTGGTGACCCAATTTCTCTCCGAGCTCGACGGCGCGGGCGGCAGCAAAGAGGGCGTGCTGGTGATGGGCGCGACCAACGCGCCGTGGGATGTCGATCCCGCGTTTCGCCGGCCGGGTCGATTCGGCGACGTGCTGTTCGTGCCGCCGCCCGATCTGCGCGGGCGGGTCGAGATCTTGAAGCTCAAGCTGCACGGCAAACCGCAGGGCGAGATCGACGTCACCGAGGTGGCGCGCGCGCTCGAGCGCTACTCGGGCGCGGATCTCGATCACCTGGTCGAAGCCGCCACCGAGGCGGCGCTCGCCGAGTCCTTGCGCGCCGGGCCCGAGCACGCGCGGGTCCGTGCGCTTCAGACCGCCGATCTGCTCGCCGCCACCAAGCGGGTTCGGCCGAGCACGCTCGAGTGGTTCTCCTCGGCGCGCAACTTCGCGACCTACGCCAACGAGTCGGGGCAGTACGACGAGGTGATCGATTACCTGCGCAAGATGTAGACAGTTGCGCGGTGCCGGGCGGGCGTGGTAGCGGAGAAACGTGGCCGACGTCATTCCCCTTCACCGCGTGAAGATCGTGGACACCGCCGCGCTCGCCGCCCGCTTCGAGGGCGCCTGGAGCGATCGGGCGCCGGACAAGGCGCGCGAGCTCCGGACCGAGAGGCGGCCGTCCCGGTTCGCCGGCCGCGAGCTCGACCTCCTCGGCACCGCGCTGCCGCTCAAGCTCCCGCCGCGCGCGCGACGCTTCGGCAAGCTGCGCCTGTTCCGCGTCTTCAAGCTCTTCGACGCGCTCAAGGCCGAGCCCGCCGCCGCGAGCTATCGACCGATCGGCGATCGCCTCAGACTGCAGCGCTGGATGCGCCGGCTGTAGAACCCAGCTCGCGACCCCCGACGGGTTTGTGAGATGGGTTTTAATGCGCTAAACAGGGGCGTGCGGTCGCCCGGCTGGCTCGCCAAGCGGATCACCCCGCTTTACCTGATCGCGCCGGTGGTGCTGCTGGCGGCGGCGGTGCTCGGCTTTTACAGCTATCGCTACGCCGCGCAGCTCGCGAACAAGAGCGAGCAGTCGCTGGTCGAGTCCTATCACCTGCTCGGCGAGCAGGCGATCGATCGCATCGACAACGCGATCATCGATTCGGATCGCGCGATGTTCGACCTCGTCGATCTCGATCACCTCGAGGACTTCCGGCGCTCGTGGAGCTACATCCTGCGCGTCTCGCCGGCGGTCGAGGCGGCGGCGATCCTCGACGAGAATCGCAAGATCCTGCCGGGCGGATACGTCTCGAAGAAGAAGGCGCCCGACGCGCAGGCCTTCCGCGGCGTGCTGGAGAAAAAGATCCTGCCCGACCTGCCGCTCGAAGGGCTCAAGCTCGACCTGCACAAGCACCTTCACCGCGAGTACGACGGGCGCGACTACCTCATCTCGTACATCAAGGAAGAGCGCAACGGGAACACCTATTACATCGTGCTCAAGGTGAGCCTCGAGTACGTGCTCACCCGGCTGTTTCCCGACATCCTCGGGCCGCTGTCGGCGCAGGTGCTGTCGTGCGTGCGCGACGCTCAGGGGCGGGTGGTCTACGGCGCGCCGGTCGGGCAGCCCGGGCGATATCTCTTCGAGCAGCCGTTTCCCACCACGCTTTATTTGTGGCGGCTGCAGATGGCGCCGACGCCGGCGGCCAGCCTCAACATGACCGAGAGGCGGCGAAGGCGATCGGAGACCCTGCTCATCACGCTCACCCTCGGGGTGATCGTCGCCGGGATGGGGTTCATCTTCTACGCGAGCGAAAAAGATCGGCGCGCCAACCAGCTCAAGAGCGACTTCATCTCCAATGTCTCGCACGAGCTGAAGACGCCGCTGTCGCTCATTCGGATGTTCGGCGAGCTGCTCGCGCTCGGCAAGCTCAAGTCGCCGGAGAAGGCGACCGAGTACGCCGAGATCATCACCCGCGAATCGGAGCGGCTGTCGCGCCTGATCGACAACGTGCTCGACTTTGCGCGGATGGAGCGCGGGCGCAGCGCGTACGAGTTCTCGACCGGGCAGCTCGGCGCGGTGGTCGAGCGCGCGCTCGACGTCTATCGCCACCGGGTCGAGCGCGAGGGGCTCACGCTCACCACCAAGATCGACACCGGCCTGCCGCCGACCGAGATCGACGAGAACGCGATGACGCTGGTGCTCTTGAACCTGCTCGAGAACGCGGTCAAGTACGGGGTCTCGGTCAAAGACGGAAAACCTTCGGGCGAGCTGTCGGTCTATCTCACCCGCGTCGGCAGCTCGCTCCGGCTGGTGGTCGGAGATCAGGGGCCGGGCATTCCCAAAGATGAGCAGAAGCGGAT
Organism: Polyangium sp. (in: bacteria); assembly: GCA_025450955.1. GTDB lineage: Bacteria > Myxococcota_A > Polyangia > Palsa-1104 > Palsa-1104 > JANWLJ01. The sequence continues at coordinate 3,124 of JANWLJ010000092.1, forward strand.
CTTCGATCGCTTCTATCGCGCGCGTGACGCGCGCACCACCCACTTGCGCGGCTCGGGGATCGGGCTGTCCTTGGTCAAGCACATCGCCGAGGCGCACGGCGGGCGGGTGACGGTCGAGAGCGCGCCGGGCGAGGGCGCCGCGTTCATCGTCGACATTCCGATCGTCGGCGCGAGCCGGGAGGTGGTGTGATGCAAGCAGCTCCGATCGACAAAAAGCGCATCCTCATCGTCGAGGACGAGCCCGACATCGTGCGCGGGCTGACCGACGCGCTCGAGTTCGAGAACCTGGAGGTCGCCTCGACCGGCCTCGGCAAAGAGGGCGTGCGGGTGATGCGCGAACGCGGCGCCGACTGCGTGATCCTCGATCTGATGCTGCCCGATCTGAACGGCTATCAGGTGTGCGAGGAGATCCGCTCGTTCAACTCGGTGGTGCCGATCATCATCCTCACCGCGCGCGGGCAGGAGTCCGATAAAGTGCGCGGGCTCGAGGTCGGCGCCGACGACTACGTGACCAAGCCATTCTCGGTCGCCGAGCTGCTCGCGCGCATCAAGGCGATCTTCCGCCGGCTGCACAAGGTCGAGGCGCAGGAGCTTTTGCGCATCGGCGAGTGCGAGGTGAATTTGCGCAAGCACACGCTCACCCGCGCGCGCAAGGTGCAGCCGCTCACCTTCTACGAGGTCGAGCTGCTCAAGCTTTTGTGCGAGCGCGCCGAGGAGCCGGTCTCACGCGACGAGATCCTCGACAAGATCTGGGGCGTCGAGGCCTATCCGTCGAACCGCACCGTCGACAACTTCATCGTCAAGCTGCGCAAAAAGGTGGAAGAGGATCAAAAAGAGCCGCGCCACATCCTCACCGTCTACGGCTACGGCTACAAGCTCGTGCGTTAGGGCCTTGGCGGGGCGGTGACGCTGGCGGTCCAGGCGGCGGTGGTGTGGATGGGACGGCAGCGAGCGTCGGGGCGGCAGAGATAGAAGGTGCAGTCGGCGGTGAGGTGGACCTCGCCTGAGCGCTCGGGGGTGAAGGCGAGCTCGAAGCGCGGCACGTCGGCGCGCGGGTCGACGGCGTCTTCTCGGTGGTAGAGCGCGCGGGCGGGGCGCGCTCCGTCGCCGCTCGGGCGCACCAGCACCGGGCCATCTTTGAGAAGGTGGTTGCCGTCGCGCGGAACGATCGAGAGCGAGACCGAGAGTGGATGTCCGAGCTGCGCCGCGGGCGCCGCGCTCCGCACCAGATCGTAGCCGGCGCTCGGGTCGGGCTCGTCGGCGCGGCAGGCGACTCCGGCCGCGAGCGCGAACGAGAGCGCGAGCGAGAGCGCGATCGCGCGGCGCTTCATCCCGCCTCCCTGACGATCACCGCCTCGCCCTCGTGATAGCGGGCGAACAGCGCGTGCAGCTCGCGCAGCGAGCCGAGCGACTCGACGGGAAAGTCGACCTCGGGCGGGGTCAGGAGAAACGACGACTGCTCGTCGAGGTGGAGCCCGCCGTGCGAGCCCATCTCCACCTGAAAATTGACCACCCGTCCGGCGTGCTTCGACGACATCAGCACCAGATCGCCGGCGTGCGGCATCCGCGACAGCCGCACCACCTCGGACTCGAGCGCCTCACCGAGCAGGTATTCGCCGAGCGGATGATCGCCGACCAGGTGGCGCTCGCCCGAGGGCGCGATCCGGAGCGAGCCGCGCTTGGATCGAATCTCGACCCCGCCCGGCTCGGTGCGCGCCGCCACTGCCGCGATCGAGGGATGCGCGACCACCGCGGCGAGCAGCTCGCCCGAGCGGCGCTGGATCTCTTCGATGGTGAGCGCGTCGTGGGTGGCGGTGAAGTAGACGTGAGCCAGGCTGCCGGTCGGCATCACCAAAAGCTGCGAGGCGCCCGACCAATCGATCTCGCTCGCCTCGTCGGGGAGTCGATCTCCCATCCACGATCCGACCCGCCGGACCAGCGGCCCGAGGGGCTTCGGCAGCCACAGCTCCATCTCGCGCAGCCAGCTCGCGAAGGCGAGCGCGCGCCCGACCTGCTTGCCGCGGTGGGCGGCGCCGATCCGCCTGAGCCGATTCTCCGCCACCCGCTCGAGGAGAAATTGGGTGAGCGACTGCCCGTGCAGGTGCTCCCACGGAATGGTCGTCGACTGCCCGTGGTCGGAGAGCAGCACCACGTCGTAGCGGCGCGCGCCTTCGCGCTCGCTCCAGCGTTCGGTGGCGCGCACGATTCGTTTGACCTGCCGATCGATGTCGCGCAGGACCAGCTTGGCGTAGAGCGAGGTCGGGCCGCGGTGGTGCGCCACCTCGTCGTAGCCCGAGTAGTTGAGATAGACGAACGGCACGCCGCGGTGGATGTCGAGCAGACAGCCCTGGGTCGCGATCTCGCGAAACACCACGTGGGTAAAGACGCGCACCAGCGGAAACACGCCCTCGTCGCGCATCGGCAGCCCGCTCTGCAGCGCGCGCAGGTGATCGTAGAGCTCGAGCAGCGTCTCCCAGAGCGACAGCGCCACGATGCGCGCGAACAGCCCGATCCAGAGCAAGAGGAAGATGAGAAGGTGGCTCCAGCCAAACGGCGCGCCGTCCGATTTGCCGAGGGTGGAGAGGGTGAGCGTCGAGCGCTCGGCGTCGCCGGAGAACATGTTGCAGTAGCTCGAGCCGTGGCGCAAAACGCCGGCGGGGCCGCGGGCGCGGATTCGTTTTTCCACCTCGGCGCACACCGCCGACGACTTGGTGATCTGCACCGCGCGGGTGTCCTTCTCGAACCAGCGGAAGCCGGGCACGTCGTGGTTGTCGCCGTAGAAGAGCGCGAGCTGCGAGGCGGGCGTGGTGGCCGGCAGGCCGACCCGCATCCGCTGCAGCCGCCAGCCGCGCCGCTTCACGAGCTTGCGCACGAACGGCAGATACCTGCGGGTGAGCGCACTCTTGAGGACGTAGTAGCCGAGGCCGTCGATCTGGATCCCGATGAAGCCGCGCCGCTCGACCGGATAGTCGCTCGGTGAAAGACCCAGCCGATCGAACAGCCACGAGGTGCGGCCGAGCCGCCGCGGAGGTGGCTTCTTGGCGGACTGGGTCGCGGGCGTCACCGCACCAGCATTCTCCAGCCGTCCGATTTGGTCAATGAATACGTGAGCCCGCAGACACTGCAAACAGTTGTCCTTGACAGTCGACCGAGCGACAGGGTAGGAGATATCCCCACCAAGGAGTCTAAATGGTTACCCGCGATCGAGAGCCTGCCTCCGAGCAGGACGAGCGGCGGATCGAGCCGCGGACCGACACGGCCTTCTTCGCGGTGGAGATTCGCGGTAACGATCTGTATTACCGCCTGGTTCGCAACATCAGCGCGAGCGGTTTTTCCTTCGATGACCGCTTCCCGCTCGAGCGCCCCGGCGATCCGATCGTGATGGAGTTTCCGCTACCTGGCTCGCGCGAGCCGATCCGGGTCGCCGGCCGGGTGGTCTACGCGCGCCCCGATCGCGGCGTCGGCGTCCGCATCGAAGCGGTCGAGCGCGAGCGTTACGCCCAGCTCATGGCCGTCCCGCCCCCCTCGCGCACTTCGTAGCGTTTTCCTACTAGCGGATCAAAGGATGTTGGCGGCGAGCTCGGCCAGCGGCGAGCGCTCGCCTTTGACCAGGGAGACGTGGCCGGCGATCGCTTCGCCTTTGAAGCGCTCGACGACGGTGGTGAGGCCGTTGTTGGCCGAGTCGACGTAGGGGTTGTCGATCTGGTAGGGGTCGCCGGTGAGGATGATCTTGGTGTTCTCGCCGACGCGGGTGATGATCGTCTTGACCTCGTGGGGCGTGAGGTTCTGCGCCTCGTCGACGATCATGAACTGGTTCGGGATCGATCGGCCGCGGATATAGGTGAGCGGCTCGATCTCGATGTAGCCGAGATCGATCAGCTCCTGGTGCGAGCGGCCCTCTTTCTTCTCCGCTTTGGAGAAGCCGAGCAGCAGCTCGATGTTGTCGTAGATCGGCTGCATCCACGGGTTCAGCTTCTCCTCGATGTCGCCGGGGAGAAAACCGATGTCTTTGCCGAGCGGGAAGATCGGGCGCGAGACCAAGAGCTTCTGGTAGATGTTCTCCTCGACGCACTTCTGCAGGCCCGCCGCGATCGCGAGCAGGGTCTTGCCGGTGCCGGCCTTGCCGACCAGCGTGACCAGCTTGATCTCGTCGTTGAGCAAGAGGTCGAGCGCGTAGTGCTGCTCTTTGTTGCGCGGGCGAATGCCCCAGACGCCCTCGCGCATTTTTTTGATCTGGGTGATCCGCTTCTGCGGCCCGTCGTAGCGGCCGAGCGCGGTGTGCGACGGGTTTTCGCGATCGCGGAGCAGCAGATACTGATTGGCGTACAGGCCGCCCGGCGCGTCGGGATCTTTTTGCAGCTTCTCGATCGGCAGCGCGCCCGAGGCGTACAGCTCGTCGACCGCGGCGGCCGGCACCTCGAGCTCGGCGTTGCCCGAGTAGAGCTCCTCGACGTCGATCCGATCGGCGTTGTAGTCCTCGGCGGGCAGGCCCATCGCGTCTGAGCGGATGCGGAGGTTGACGTCCTTGGTGACCAGCACCGTGCGCATCTCGGGTTCGCGATCTTTGACCTCGAGCGCGACGCCGAGGATGAAGTTGTCGACGATCTGCGAGGTGCGGATGGCGGGCGGCAGCTCGCGGGTGGCGAGCGCGACTTTGAGCAGGCCGCCCTTTTCGAGCTTCACCCCGTCGGAGAGGTGGGCGCCGTTGTCACGGAACTCGTCCAGGCGCCGGGCCACCTCGCGGGCGTTGCGGCCGCGCTCGGACAGCTCCTTCTTGAAGTGATCGATCTCTTCGAGGACGTAGATCGGGATGATGACGGTGTTGTCGTCGAAGTGGAAGATCGCGCGCGGGTCGTGGAGCAGGACGTTGGTGTCGAGGACGAAGTTCTTTCGCATGTGCTGATGACGAGTACCACGGATCCGGGGCGGGCAGTACAGCCAAAGAAGGGCGCGTGGCGCGCGCGTTGCAGCCCCAAGAAGGGATGAGCGAACCGAGCACCTGGCGCTGCACGATCTGCGGTTTCGTCGACGGTGGCGAGACGCCGCCTTCGCACTGCCCGGAGTGCGGCGCGCGCGACGTGATGTTCGAGCCGTCGAGCGAGCCGCCGCACGGCGTGCCGCACAATCCGATCCAGCCGCGTGACGAGCGCGACCAGTCTTCGTTCAACCTCGGGCCGGGCGGCTGCATCGAGGAGGACTGAGCGAACGAACGCAGCGAATTTGCGCGCAGGCCCAGGGCTCGCTTAGCATGGGGCCATGCGCACGCTCGCTTTGTCTTTGTGCTTCGGCGGATGTCTCGCGCTCGTATCGATCGCCGGCTGCGGCGACGACAGCTCCGGTAAAGACATGTCGGCGCAGCACGACCTCGCGGTCTCGATGCACGGCGACATGTCGAGCTGCAACGCCGACGCGGGCGCCCCGGCGCCGTCGGCGTGCGGCCATCCGTGCGACACCGGCAACTCGAAGGGGGTCGGCAAGTTTTGCAAGACCTCCGACGACTGCAAGGGCAACGCGCAGGCGACCATCTGCAGCTCGATCATGAACAGCGGCTCAGCCGACGACACCTACTTCTGCACCATCGGGAACATCTGCGATCCCACCGCCGCCAACACCTGCGGCGAGGACGCGCACTGCCAGTGCCACGACATCGGCGGCTCGAATCTGTGCGGCTGCGTGCCGGATCGCTGCGGCCTGCCGCAGGGCTGAGGCTCAGGTCAGGCGACGGGGGCGGCGGCGGGCGGCGAGCGCGGCGGCGTCGAGCGCGCGGAGCTGCTCGTCGAGGGCAACGATCTCGGTCTCGGCGCGCGCGCCCATCCAGAACACCACCACCATCAGCGCGACCAGCGCCAAAAA
>JANWLJ010000093.1 GCA_025450955.1 Polyangium sp. (in: bacteria)
TACATGCGCAGCACCTCGAGCGACTTCTCGCGCAGGTTGTGCGCCTTCTCGATGTTGAGCGCGAGGATCTGATAGGCCACCTCGAAGTCGGGCAGGAGCAGGGCGAGGATGGTCTTGGCGCCGAGCTCCTTGAGCGCGGTCAGCCGATGGTTGCCGTTCGGGGTGAGATAGCCGCCCGCCTCGGCGCGCACCGCGATGATCGGATCGAGATAGCGGCGGGTGTGATCCATCGCCACTGTGAGCTTGCGCACGTGCGCGTCCGACACGTCGCGCTGAAACGGCGTCGGCTGCACCTCGTCGATCGGCAGCGCGGCGAGGAGCTGCACGTGTCCGCCGAGCGGCTCGCGATAGATCGCGAGGACCTGTCCTCCGTCGCTGGCGACCTGATCGACGAGCGCCTGCACGCGAGCGTCGGGCGCGCTGACCGCGAGCTCGCGCGGCCCGAGCTCGGTCGGGGTGAGCTTGACTCCTTTTCGCTTGCGCGGCTTGCCGCTCTTGGTGACGGGCCGCTTCCTGGTCGCCATGATCTCACCTACTACCCGACGAGCGGTATCTAAGGTAGCGTCGTTGGGACGCAAGATGCTGAGCAATCTGAATCCGAAGGCGCGCGCCCGCGAGCTGGCGCGCGATGACGAACGGTTCGCCGAGGCGGTCGCGCCGGGCGGCTATAGCTGGTGGTACTTCGACGCGCTCTCCGACGACGGGCGGCGCGCCTTCACCGCGATCTTCTTCATCGGCTCGGTGTTCTCGCCCGACTACGCCAAACGGCTGAGGCGCGGCGAACAGGCGCCGCCGCAAGATCACCTGGCGGTCAACCTCGCGCTCTACGAAGGCGGCCGACCGGTGTCGTGGGTGAGGAGCGAGTACGGCGCCGGCGCGCTCACCTGCGCCGACGACGATCTGGCGATCGGCGCCTCGCACGTCGAGCGGCTGCCGGGCGGCGGGCTGCGCCTTCACATCCACGATCGCACCGCGCCGTTCATGGCGTCGCTCGTCGGCGTGGGCGGCGGCGTCGACGGCACCATCGAAATAGAGCCGAGCGCGCCACCGATCGGCGGCGCCGAGCTGGCGATCTCGGGCGGGCACAAACATCGCTGGCGGGTGCCGGTGCCGCGCGCGCGGGTCAAGGTGCGCGTTCGCCGTCCCGATTTTTCGTTCGAGGGTTGGGGCTATCACGACGCCAACTGCGGCGACGGGCGGCTCGAGTCGACCTTCTCGCGCTGGAGCTGGGCGCGCTTTCATCCCGAGCGCGATCGCACGGTGATCCTCTATTCGGTGCGCGGACGCGACGGCACGGCACGCGCGATGGTGGTCGACGCCAAAGACGGCGCGGCGCAGCCGGATCGCGAAGCGCGGGCGGTGGGGCCGGCGCCCGACGGTGCGCCGCGGCCGGCCGGCTGGGGCATGACCTTGCCGGCCTCGTTCGCGGTCGGCGACGGGCGGCTGCGCTGCCAGCCCGATCGGCTGATCGACGTCGCGCCGTTCTACGTCCGCTACGTCGGCGCGCTCACCGACGGTCCCAAGGTGCTGGCGACCGGGATGGGCGAGTATCTCGATCTCGATCGCTTTCGCTCGCCGGCGCTCCAGTTCCTTCTGCGCTTCAAGACGCGGAGGGTCGGGTGATCGGTCTCTCGCTCGCGATCGCGATCTGGGGATTCGCTTCGTTCGTCTTCACCGTCGCCGCGATCGGCGCAGTCAAGCGCATGTACCGGCGCGCGATCGAGACCCCGCCGCCCTCGAGCTGGCCGGCGATCGCGATCTTGCGTCCGTGCGAAGGCCTCGACTGCCGGCTCGAAGAGAACCTGCTCTCGTCGGTGACCGCGCCCTATTTGGGAAAACGCGAGGTCTGGCTGCTGGTGCCGTCGGAGCGCGATCCCGCCTATCCGATCCTCGAGCGGGTCAAGGCCGAGGCGGCGCGGCGCGCGCCCGAGGTGCGGGTCGAGCTGGTGGTGACCGCGATCGAGACCGGCGCCAACCGCAAGGTGGCCCAGCTCGCCCGCGCGACCGCGCGCACCACCGCCGAGATCCTGGTGAGCGCCGACAGCGACATCTGTTTCACCGAGCGCACGCTCGCGGCGCTCGTCGGATCGCTGATGGCCGATCCGCGCTCGGGCGCGTCGAGCGGATCGCCGGTCGAGGTGGCGTGCGAGACGGTTGGCGATCGGATCTCGGCGGCGGTGCTCTCGTCGACCCCGCACGCGTTTCTCTGTTTGAAGGCGCTCGCCGAGCGCTCGGGCGGCGCGCACGTTTTGTGCGGCGCGCTGGTGGCGGTCAAGCGCGCGGTGCTCGACGAGGTGGGCGGGATGGCCTCGCTCGAGCCGTTCCTCGGCGAGGACTTCGAATTGGCGCGGCGGCTTCACGAGCGCGGCTATCTCATTCCCACCTCGCCCGAGCCGGCGCGGGTGAGCGATCGCGGCCGCACCGCGCTCGCCGCGATCCGTCGCTACGCCCGCTGGTGCACGGTCACCCGCCAGCAGCGCCCCGAGCTCTACGGCACCTATCCGCTCCTGCTCGGCTGCACCCCGCTGGTGCTCTTCGGCGCCGCGCTCGCGCTCGCCTCGGGCGCGCCGCTCGCGTGGCTCGCCGCCTCGGTGGTCGCGGTCGCGCTCGCCGTGCGCTGGCGGCTTGCGACCCTCCTCCGCCGGCTGAACGGTATCGACGGCGGTCCGCTCGCCGCGCTGGTTGCGCTCCTCGCCGGCGAATCGGTGATCGTGATCGCCTCTTTGCTCGCGCTCGGCCGCCCCGAGATCGAGTGGCGCGGCCGCCGCTACCGGATCGAGCGCGGCGGCTCGATGTCCCCGCTCGCCGGCCTCTGAGGCGGCAGAGCCGGCCGCCCGCGTTGACCGGAGGTTCGGTACGCAGGTACCCTGTGCTCATGGCGCTCTTCGGTGAAGCTTCGCGCGCGAGATGGGTCTCGCTCTTGGCCTGCCTCGCGCTCGCCTCCTGCTCCGCGCCGCCCGCGAGCAGCTCGGGGGTCCCAGGCGACGTCCACTTCGCCATGAGCGTCGACGTGCCGGCGGGCGGCGAGATCTATCGTTGCCAGTACGTGACCATGCCGGCAAGCGACCGCTACGTGCTCGCCGCCGCGCACCACTTCACCGCCGGCTCGCACCATCTCCTGCTCTACCGCACCGATCTGACCACGATCCCCGTCGGGGGCGACCAGATCCAGGACTGCTACACCGGGCTCGGTGGCACCATCATGAGCCATGTGCGCGGCGTGGTGTACGGCTCGCAGGTGCCCGACGCGAGCTTCACCATGCCGTCGGGCGTGGCGTTCCACATGAAAGCCAGCGAAGTGCTGCTGCTCCAGGCGCACTACCTGAACGCGACCACCCACGACCTGACCGCCTCGATCGACGTGGGGCTCACCACCAGCGACGGGACCGGCATCATCCATCCGGCCGGCAACCTCTTCTACTACGACCCGTTCATCGACGTGCCGCCGAGCTCGACGGCAAAGGCGAACGCGCGCTGCGTGCTGTCGAAGGACATCACGCTGGTGAACGTGTTTCCGCACTATCACGCGCGCGGCACCGGATACAAAGCGTGGATCGATCCGCCGGGCCAGCCGACGGCGACGCCGTTCTACACCTCGAGCGACTGGGAGTACCCGACGCCCTACCAGGGGCAGCCGCTCACCCTTTCGGCCGGCACCGCGATCCGCTGGGAGTGCGACTACACCAACACCGGCGCGCAGGAGTACTTCCAAGGGCAGAGCGCCGCCAAAAACGAGATGTGCATGTTCACCGGCCTCTACTACCCGGCCGTCGACGACAACTTCGAGCTGTGCCTGACGGCGATGGACGGGTTCGGCTCGGGCGGCGCCACCTGCGCCGACACCCTGACCTGCATCGGCCAGTGCCCGCCGGCGTCGATGAGCTCGGGCAGCACCGCCTCGCTCGCCGACATCCCCGACTGCGTGCAGAAGTGCGTGGCGGGCTCGTGCCCGTCGGCCTCCCAGCCGCTGCTCACCGCGCTCGATTGCATCCAGGCCAAATGTGCCAGCGCCTGCAACGGCTCCGACGCCAACGCCTGCGCGCAGTGCGTGGCCGGGAGCTGCCCGAACGAGTACTCCGCCTGCCAGTCCTCGGCCTGCAACTAAACCGAGCGCAGGGATCCTGACTAGATCGTCAGGCCGAGCGAGGCGAGGAGCGCGAGCAGCTCTTTGAGCCGGGCCGCGCTCAGCTCGCCTTCGCTGGAAAAGCGCACTTTACCGTCGGTGCCGAGGAGAATGAGCGAGCTGTGGCCCTTCGGCAGGTCCCACGCTTTGCGCACCTGCCCCTTCCAATCGAGATAGATGGTGGTGCGCTGCGCCGCCGCTTTTTTTCGGATGTCGGCGAGCGCGTACTTGCGCGCCGGCCACCAATCCCACTTCTCGAGATTGGCGACCGGCAGCACGTCGATCTTCGCCTGGTTCGCCGCGCTCGAGTTGATTCGGCCGATCACCTGCTTGGCGTGCTGGTTCTCTTTTCCGCCGTCCTGATCTTCGTAGATCACCAGCACCGGCTTTTGCGCGCTCGGCGCGCTCTTCGATCGGCCGAGCTGATCGACCACCGTCACCGACGGCGCGAGCGCGCCCTGGGCGATCAGCAGCGCGGCGAAAAAACCGATCATGGGCGGATTGTCACCGGCGGGCCGTGATCGTTCAAGAGCCCGATCACCACCTTGGAGACGATCTGGTTGTGATCGAAATGCGGATCGACTGAAATGCGGCGCGCCCCGCGCGGGCCGATATTCGGCGGCGCCACCTCGTGCCCGTAGCGCGGCTGCATCACCGGATCGGCCGGCCACGAAGTCACGTACTCGACCACCGAGACGCCCGGCGGCGGCTTCGGATAACGACGAAAGGTGCCCATGATCCCGATCATCACCGGCGAGTCGAGCGGATCGTCGATCGAGAACGGCGGCCCCATCATCCCGGCGAACGGCGTGCCGATGGTGACCAGGAGGAGCTGCCGTCCGGGCGGCACGATCAGATGGGCGAGCGCGTGCGCGGCCACCATCCCGCCCGCCGAGTGCGCCACCACCACGATCTTTTTCACCGACGGTGGCGAGGTGTAGAGCGCGCGCTCGAGCGTGTCGTGCAGCTCGTCCGAGGCGCGGCGCAGGCTCGACCACGGCTCCCACCAGAAGACGAAAAAATCGGCGTCCCGCGAGTGGCGCAGCGCCTTGACCGCGCCGTCCCACTCCCAGCCGTAGCCGAGCACGCCCGGCACCAGCACGAACAGCCGCGAGGCGTCGCGCCTGGGCCGCGGCAGCGCGGGATGGAGCGCGTCCACCACCGCGCAGCGCGGGCAGCGCGCGGCGACCTGCCCGATGCAGCCGCCGCAAAACAGCGCCGCGAAAATGAGCGCTTTAAAATTCACCACGAATGCCAAAAGAGGGAATGATCGGCAGCCCGGTGATCGCCGCCCGACGGGAAAAGTCGAACGCGGGCTGATTCACCTCTTCATTCGAGTGATCGTAGACATTGGTGATATCGAGATAGAGCTTGAGCACCCAGCGCTTGAAGAGGAAGGTCTTGTCGATCCGCAGATCGAGCGCGTGATAGTCGGCGAGCCGCCCGGTGTTGACCGGCCCGTTGGCCGGCGCGTAGACGTCGCTGTCGGCGTCGTAGAAACCGCCGTAGGCCGGCGTGTAGGGCAGCCCGGTGATGTAACGGAACCGCGCGCCCAATTCCCAGCCCTTTGGCAGATAGGCGTGAACCGCGGCGATGAGCACGTGGGTCTGATCGTAATCGAACAGGCGCCAACCGCAGGTGTCGCAATCTTTTCGCTCCGACTTCATGAGCGTGTAGCTCACCCAGCCGAACAGGTATTTCGAGATCGCCTGGCGCAGCATGATCTCCATTCCGTAGATGCGCCCTTCGCCGATCGAGGCGAACCGCTCGGGCGTGGTCTGGCCGGAGAGCGAGAGGAAGTTGTTGGTCGGCGTCGACAGATCCCACAGGTGCTTGTAGAAGCCGGTGAGGGTGAGCATCACCCCGGGCGCGATCCCCTGCTCGAGGCTGAGCGTGGTGTGGAGCGCCTGCTCGGGACGGAGCGCGGGATTGCCGAACTGCGGATCGAAGTCGGTCGACTGCGGCGACTGCGAGAACAGCCCGACGCCCGCCTTCAGCGTGGTAAAGCGCGCCACCTGATAGCTCGCGGTCAGGCGCGGATCGAACGACGGGTGGTGCAGCGCCGAGTACCAGTCGAAGCGCAGCCCCGGCGTGATCACCAATTTTTCGGTGGGCTGCCAGCGCGCCTCGACGAACAGCCCGATGAGCCCATAGTTCTGAATGCCGTGGCGATGCTCGATCGCGGTGGCCGAGATCGGCGAAGGGATCTGCCCTTCGTGCGGCGGCGGCGGCACGTCGAGATCGAGCGCGACGTGGGAGTAGGTGTCGTCGGTGCCGACGAGAAAGCGCAGCTTCTTCGACCAGACGTAGCGGCCCTCGATCCGCGCGTCGACCTGGCCGATGCCGACGTCGTAGCGCAGGTTGTTGCCGAGCGCGCCCTCTTGCCCGGAGTAGCCGCCGGCGACTTGCGCGAACAGGTTCCACCTGCCGACCGCGTGGGTGTAGCGGACCTGGGCCTTGTGAAAAAAGATGTGGGTGCCGAACGCGGTGATCGACGGATCGGCGTCGGCCGGCTGATCGAAGACCAGCTTGAGCACGTCGTCGGAGCCGAGCACCATCACCTTGAGCTTGCCGCCGGCGACCGGATAGTCGAACACGCCCTGATAATCGTAATAGACCGGCGCGTCGGTGAACGCGAGCCCGGGCGGCGCCACCGCCTGCAGGATCGCGTCGATGTAGCTGCGCCGCGCCGCGAGCAGGAGCGAGCCCTTGCCGACCGGCCCCTCGGCCATCACCCCGGTGTCGAACAGGTTGGTCTCCGCCGAGCCGTGCCAGCGGTCGCGCTTGCCCTCGCGCAGCTCGACGTCGATCACGCCGGCGATCGCGCGCCCGTAGCGCACGCTGAAGTTGCCGGGGAGAAAATCGAGGCTCTCGATCGCCTCGGTCGGCACGATCGAGGTGAAGCCGCCGAAGTGATAGAGCTGCGGCACCTCCGAGGCGCCGAGGAACACTTTGGAGTCGGTGGGCTTGCCGCCGCGGATGATGAGCAGCCCCGAGTTGAACGGCGCGCGCGCTACTCCGGGCAGGTTCTCGATCGCGCGCAGCGCGTCGCCCATGGTGCCCGGCATCTTGACCAGCTCCTCGGTGGTGAGGGTCTGGCGCGAGATCTCCTCGCGGTTGAGATCGCCGTGCACCGTCGATTCGTAGCGGGTGTATTGGCTCGGCCTTATGAAGTAGTGGACCGTCACCACCTGGTCTTTGCCGAGGGTCTCGTCGGTCTCGAAGCGATCGGCCTTTGGCCCGTTGACCACGATGTGATACCGGCCGGGCGGCAGCCCCTTGAGCGCGAACTGTCCAACGTCGTCGATGCGCGACGAATACGAGGTCGGCTCGCCCTTGGCCGGCGTCTCTTTCGGCACCGCGATCACCTTGCCGCCCGCGACCGGCGCGCGCGTGCCGCGCAGATAGACCCCGCCTTTGAGCCGCACCGTCTCGTCGCGCTTCTTCTTCGCGGGCGCGGGCGCGGTCTTGAGCACGA
>JANWLJ010000094.1 GCA_025450955.1 Polyangium sp. (in: bacteria)
AAGGGCGACAACCAGCGGATGATCGATCAGTTCAAGAAAAGAGAAAAAGAGCTTACCGACCTTGTAAATGCACGCACGCTCGAACTGCAGCAAAAGAACGAAGAGCTCATCCGCACCCAAAAATACAAGGAACAATTCCTTGCAAACATGAGCCATGAGATCCGCACGCCGATGAACGCGATCATCGGCATGGCCGATCTGCTCGGGGAGACCACGCTCGACGCCGAGCAGCGGCGCTACGTGGAGATCCTGCGCTCGGCCGGCAAGCACCTGCTCGGGCTGGTCAATGACGTGCTCGATCTGTCCCACGTCGAGTCGGGCCACCTGACCTTGAACGATGTCGACTTTCGTCCCCGCGAGCCGGTCGAGCAGACGATCGAGCTGATGCTGCCGCGCGCGCGAGAGAAGCGGCTCGAGATTCAGTATCGGGTGAGCCCGGAGGTGCCGTCGCTCTTGTGCGGCGATCCGCAGCGGCTCCGCCAGGTGCTGGTCAACCTGGTCGGAAACGCGATCAAGTACACCGAGCGCGGCACGGTGAAGGTGACGGTCGAGAGCGATCCCGACGGCGCCGAGGCGAGCGCGCTCCGCTTCTCCGTCGAGGACACCGGCGTCGGGGTGCCGCCCGGCGAACGCGAGGCGATCTTCGAGCGCTACATCCGACTGCCCGAGCGGAGCGAGCGCGGGCCGGAGGGCAGCGGGCTCGGCCTGACGATCGCGCGCCAGCTCGTGCAGCTCCTCGGCGGCAGGATCTGGGTCGAGGAGCGCCCGGGAGGCGGATCGATCTTTCGCTTCACCGCGCGCTTCGAGCCGGCGCGCGGCCAGCGCCATCCGTCGGGGGCCAGCGCCTCTTTGAATCTGCTCGGGCTGCGGGTGCTGGCGGTGGCGTGCGAGCCGACCACCCGCATCGTCCTGCGCGAGATGCTCGTCGACTGGGGCGGCGCGGTGGTCGAGGCGTGCAGCGCCGAGGAGGCGCTCAGCGAGGTGGCTCAGGCCGGGTTCGCGGTGGCGATCCTCGACTGCCATGGCCTGGAGATGCCGATCCTCGAGTTGGCGCAGAAGATCGTGGCGCTCGGCGACGCGGCGCCGTCCGTGATCCTGGTGACGCTCGAGCCGGTCGACGAGGCCGCGGCGCGGCGGGCCGGAGTGAGCGCGCGGCTGCTCAAGCCGCTTCGGCGCCGCGATCTCGCCGACGCGCTCTCGCTCGCGGTGAGCGGCCGCCAGACCTGGGCCTCGACCGAGTCGACCCTGCCGCCGGTCGCCGAGCGGCCGCTCTCGATCTTGATCGTCGACGACGCGCCGGAGAATCGCCTGCTCGTCGAAGCCTACCTGCGCGGCCAGCCGCACACGCTCGGGCTGGCCAAAAACGGCGCCGAGGCGCTCGAGCGGTTCGCCGAGCAGCGCTGGGACGTGGTGCTGATGGACGTGCAGATGCCGGTGATGGACGGCTACGTGGCGACCCGCGCGATGCGAAAGCTCGAGACCGAGCGCGGCTGGCCCAAGGCGGCGATCCTCGCGCTCACCGCCGACGCGATGCCCCACCACGTCGAGGCGGCGCTCGCCGCCGGCTGCACCAGCCACCTCGCCAAGCCGCTTCGCCGCCAGGCGCTCCTGGTCGCGCTCTCGATCGCGGCGCGCCAGCCGCGGCAGGCGCCCGCGCCGGCGCCCGTCGCGTCGGCCGAGCTGGTCATGGTCGATCCGCTGATCGCCGATCTGGTGCCCGCGTTCCTCGACGGACGGCGGCGCGATCTGAGCGCCATCGACGCCAGCCTCGCCGACGGCGATCTGGAGGCGCTCGCCGCCATCGGCCACACCATCCGCGGGATCGCCGGCAGCTACGGCTTCCGCCGCATCGGCGAGATGGGCTCCGAGCTCGAGGCCTACGCCCGCGCCGGCGATCTCGATCGCCTGCGCCGCCTGCGCGAGGAGCTGGCCGCGCACCTAGAGCGGGTGCGAGTGGTTCGCCGCGCTTCCGACGACGCGCGCTGATCGCGGAGCTTGACGGTCAGGAGCGACGGGGGCGGCCGCGCTTCTTGGCCACCCCGTCGCGCACCGCAGTGATCCCGTGGCGCTTGAGCATGCGGGTGAAGGTCTTGCGGGGGACGTGGCTGCGCTGGGCGGCGCGGGTGATGTTGCCGTCGCACAGCTCGAGCACCCGCCCGACGTAGGCGCGCTCGAAGGCGTCGATCGCCTGCTTGCGGCTGGCGACCAGCGGCTCGATCCCGTCGTGCGCGGGCAGCTCGCTCTCGCCGCTCGCAAACGGCAGATCGGCCACCCCGACGATCGGCCGGGTCGCCACCGCCACCACCTGCTGCACCAGGTTCTCGAGCTCGCGCACGTTGCCCGGCCAGTCGTGCTGGGTGAGGCGCGCCAGCGCCGACGGGGTGAACGCCTCGACCTCGACGCCGTACTGCTTGGCGTAGCGGGTGAGGAAGGTCTGCGCCAAGAGCGGCACGTCGCCGCGACGCTCGCGCAACGGCGGCACCCGCACCGGCACCACGCTCAAACGATAGAAGAGATCTTCGCGAAACGCGCCGCGGCTGGCCGCCTCTCGCAGATCGCGGTTGGTGGCGCCGACGATCCGCACGTCGGCGCGCCGCTCGCGGGTCGAGCCCACCGGTAGGTAGCTCTTGTCCTGAAGGAAGCGAAGCAGCTTGGGCTGCACCTCGAGCGGCACCTCGCCGACCTCGTCGAGAAACAGGGTGCCGCCAGCGGCGGCGTCGACCAGGCCGGGCGCGTCGGCGCGCGCGTCGGTGAACGCGCCCTTGAGGTGGCCGAAGAACTGGCTCTCCCATAGCTGGAGCGGCACCGCCGCCGCGTTGACCGCGACGAACGGCTTTTCGGCGCGGCGCGAGGCGCGGTGGAGCAGCCGCGCGCACACCTCTTTTCCGGTGCCGCTCTCGCCGGTGAGCAGCACCGGCGCGTCGGTGCGGGCGGTGAGGATGAGCCGGCGCACCACGTCGAGCATCGCCCGCTCGGCGCCGAGCACCAGCTCGGGTCCGCTCACCTGCGGCTCCCACAAGGCCCTCAGCCCCTCGACCTCGCGCCTCAGGCTCAGCCGCTCGCGCAGCGCCTGCATGCGGACCCGAAAGGAGGCGACCTCGATCGGCTTGGTGATGTAGTCGAGCGCGCCGGCGCGCATCATCGTCACCGCGCGATCGAGCGAGGTGTCGCCGGTGAGAAACGCGCACGGCAGCCCGGGCGAGCGTTTTTGCAGGGCGGCGAACAGCTCGTCGCCGCTCGTGCCGGGCAGGCCGAGATCGATCAGCACCAGCTCGGGCTGCTCCTCTTCGAGCCGCGCCATCGCCTCGGGCGCGTCGTGCGCCAGCGCCACCCGAAAGCCGTCGGTGGAAAGGTAGCGCTTGACCAGCTCGTGCATCTCCGGCGCGTCGTCGACGACCAGGACCAGATCTCCCTCAACCATGACGCCCCATTCGCGCCGGTAGTCTACCTCAAAACCGGGGCGGGTCAGCCGCGGCCTATTTTCGCGCCCGCGACCGGTCAGCGCTGACCGGATTCTCCGCGCCGGCGGGCGGAGGCGCGGCGCGATTGCGATGGCGCACGCTTTGCTCAGTGGCGGCGGCGACAGGAGGAAGCTCAATGAGAACCCGTCTCGTGCCCGCCATCGCCTGGCTCGCCGTTTCGCTGACGAGCCTGTCGGCGTTTGCCGACGATCCGCACTTCACCTACGGCAAGCAGGAAGACACCAAAGGCAAGATCGTCTGGAAGGCGAGCGTCAACGCCGGGCTGGTGCTCAACACCGGCAACGCCAACAGCTTCGCCTTCAACGCCGGCGGCACCGCGTCGATGAACGACGGCAAGAACCGCCTGCAGCTCGACGTGAACGGCTCGTACGCGCGCGCCACCGCGATCTCGGCGAGCGACGCGAACATGAACGGCGTGATCGATCGCGGCGAGATCGCTCACACCAGCAGCACCTCGGCGGCGCTCTGGGGCGCCAAGCTCCGCTACGATCGCTTCCTCACCCCCAACAACTCACTCTACCTGGCCGCGTTCGCCACCGGCAACCAGCCGGCCGGCATCAACGTCGCCACCGGCGCGCAGGCCGGCTACAGCCGTCAGCTCTTCAAGAGCGACCGGCAGCTCCTGGTCGCCGAGCTTGGCTACGACTTCACCTACCAGAACAACGTCACCGGGCCCGATCTCGACATCCACTCGGCGCGCGGCTTCGCCGGCTACACCCTCACGCTCAGCAAGGACATCGGCCTCCTGTTCGGCGCCGAGGTGCTGTGCACCCTGAACCCGCTGCCCGGGTTCGCCCCCGGCACCACCGTCGGCGCGTTCGGCGACACGCGGGTCAACGGCAACGCGGCGCTCACCGCGCGGCTGTGGAAGAACATCGCCTTCCAGCTCTCGGTCCTCGCCCGCTACACGACGGATCCGGCGCCGCTGCCGGCCTTCAGCACCCCGTTCGCCACCGGCTATGTGCCGCAGGCGGAGCCACTCGACACGGTGACGAGCCTCTCGCTCGTCGTCACCCTTCTGTGACGGAGGAGACGTCCATGCGCAAAACGATCGCCTTTACGACGCTCCTCCTCTCGCTCGGCTTCGGGATTTCGCCGGCGCGCGCCGACGTGACCATCGAGGCCGGCGCGTTCGGCGGCGGCCACTTCTTCTCCGACACCGACAAGCTCGGCCGCAGCCATGACGCGCCGGCGTCGAACGCGCTCGAGCACTCGGGGCTGTTCGGTCTGCGGGTTGGCTTTCTCCTGCACCCGCGCCTTCAGCTCGAGGCCGAGCTCGCGCTGGTGCCGACCCAGACGCAAGATCACGCCGCCTCGGTGCTCGCCTTCAACTATCGCGGCCACCTGCTGGTCAATCTGCTCACCGGACGGGTGCGGCCGTTTCTGCTCGCCGGTGGCGGCGCGGTGACCTCGAGCTCGTCGGATTCGGACATCTTGCGCCAGGACACCAAGGGCGAGCTGCACGCCGGCGCCGGCCTCGCGGTCGACCTCGGCTGCCAGTGGGGGCTCCGGCTCGACGGGCGGGTCGAATTCGTGCGCGCCACCCGCGGCATCTATTTTACCGAGGACGGCGAGATCATGCTCGGGCTCTACGGACGGTTCGGAAAGAGCGTGACCGAGAAGTGCACCAGGCCGGTGGCGGTGGTCACGCCGGTGATCGCGCCGGTGGTCGCGCCAGTGGTCGCGCCGGTGGTCGCGCCCAAGCCGGTGGCGGTGGTCGCGCCTGCGCCGGTCGCCGAGCCCGCGCCGGTCGCCGAGCCCGAGCCCGCGCCGGAGCCGCCGCCCGCGGTCAAGGCGTTTACCGGCAAGGTGGAGGGCATCGCGTTCGGAAACGGTAAAGCGGTGATTCTCCCGTCGTCGTTTCCGGTGCTCGATCGCGCGGCGAAGATGCTGACCGATTATCCTGAGGTGAAGCTCGAGATTCAGGGATATACCGATAATACCGGTTCGCAAAAGAAGAACATTGCGCTGGCGCAGGGGCGAGCCGATGCGGTAAAGAGCTACCTCGTGAATCAGGGCATCTCCGCGGATCGATTGACGTCCAAGGGCTACGGCCCGGCGCACCCGATCGCGGACAACGCAACCCAGGCGGGTCGCGCCCAGAACCGCCGCGTCGAATTCGAGCTGATCAAATGAAAACGCCCCCGAAACACCGTTGGAAGTTTCACCGCGCGGGCGGCGTGGACCAGGTGACGCTGCGCGACGGCGCAGATCTGGCTCACCTCGACGAGCTCGATCCCAAATTGTGGGTCGCCCTCGCGATGCCGACCCGCGGCGTTCACCTCGAGCCGAAGCTGCTCGATGCGATCGACGCCGACAAGGATGGACGGGTGCGGCTGCCGGAGGTGCTTTCGGCGGTGCGCTGGGCGACGGCGAGCCTGACGAACCCCGACGATCTGCTCAAGGGCGGCGATCGGCTCACGATCCAGGCGATCAAAGATCCGACGCTGCAGGCGGGCGCGGCGCGCATCCTCCAAAACCTCGGCCGCTCGGGCGCGCAGGAGATCACGATCGAAGATCTCGCCGACACCGCCAAGATCTTCGCCGAGACCAAGTTCAACGGCGACGGGGTGGTGCCGGCCGAGTCGGCCGAGGATGAGGCCACGAGGCAGGTGATCGCCGACATCCTCGCCACCCGCGACGCGGTCATCGATCGCAGCGGCAAGCCGGGGGTCAACGCCGCGCTCACCGACGCCTTCTTCGCCGAGGTCGAGGCGCTCACCGCGTGGGAGAAGAGCGCCGGCGCGCAGGCGCTGCCGCTCGGCGCCGAGACCGCCGTGGCCGCCGACGCGACCCGCGCGGTGCGCGCCAAGATCGACGACTTCTTCACCCGCTGCCGCATCGCCGCCGTCGATGCGCGGGCGGCCGCCGCGCTCTCGGGCTCGGACGCCGATCTGGCGGCGCTGGCGATGAAGGATCTCGACGCCGCCCTGCAAGAGGTGGCGCGGCTGCCGCTGGCGCGCATCGAGGCCGGCGGCGCGCTGCCGCTCGGCGCTTCGGCGGGCGTGAACCCGGCGTGGTCGGAGGCGGTGCGCACCTTCGCCGCCGCCGCGGTGCCCCCGCTTCTCGGTGGTGCGCGCGCGACCCTGTCGTTCGAAGACTGGACCACCATCAAGTCCAAGCTGGCGGGCTACGAGGCGTGGCGGGCGAACAAGCCGACCGGTGCGGCGGAGAAGCTCGGCCTGGAGCGGCTGCGCGCGATCGCGGCCGGCGACGCCAAGGCGAAGATCGCCGGGCTCATCCAAAAAGATCTCGCGCTCGAGGCGGAGAGCGCGCAGGTGGCGGGCGTCGAGAAGCTGCTGCTGTTTCAGCGCGACCTCGGCCGGCTTCTGAACAATTTTGTCAACTTCTCCGACTTCTACGGCCGGCGCGGCGCGGTGTTTCAGACCGGCACCCTGTTTCTCGACGGACGCGGCTGCAACCTCTGCCTCGAGGTGAGCGACGCGGCCAAGCACGGCGCGCTGGCGGCGATGGCCGGCGCCTATCTCGCCTACTGCGACTGCACCCGGCCGGGCGGCGAGAAGAAGACCATCGTCGCCGCCTTCACCGACGGAGATTCGGACAACCTGCTCGTCGGCCGAAACGGCATCTTCTTCGATCGCCTCGGACGCGACTGGGACGCGACCATCACCAAGATCGTCGCCAACCCGATCAGCATCCGCGAGGCGTTCTGGGCGCCGTACAAAAAGCTGGTGCGGCTCATCGAAGAGCAGGTGGGCAAGCGCGCGGCCAAGGCCGACGCAGAGGCCAACCAGAAGATCGCCACCACCGCCGCGCAGGTCGCCGAGTCCGACAAGGAGAAGCCGGCGGCCAAGGCGCCCGAGCCGTCGAAGATCGACGTCGGAACGGTGGCGGCGATCGGCGTCGCGGTGGGCGGCATCGGCGCGATGCTGACCGGAATTCTCGCCGCCTTCTTCGGGCTCGGGTTGTGGATGCCGCTCGGCGTCCTCGCGGTGCTGCTGCTCATCTCCGGCCCATCGATGCTGCTCGCGTTCATCAAGCTCAGGCAGCGCAACCTCGGTCCGCTGCTCGACGCCAACGGCTGGGCGATCAATGGGCGGGCGCGGATCAACGTTCCGTTCGGCGGTGCGCTCACCGACGTGGCGCGGCTGCCGCCCGGCGCCGAGCGCTCGCTCAAAGATCCCTACGCGGAGAAGAGCCGGCCGTGGGGGCTCTACACCTGTTTCCTGGTGCTGGTGGCGGTCGGCTTCGCCTGGTACGTCGGGCGGCTCGATCGCTATCTGCCGCCGCGGGTGCAGGTGCAAAACGTGCTCGGGCGGCAGATCAAGAGCGCGTCGGCCGCGCCGATTCCGGTCCCACCGCCGCTGAAGTGATCAGCGCTTCGGGATCACGAACGGCGGCTGCGACTCGATGGTCGCGACGTCCTCGGCGCTGAAATAATTCGCCACCTGCTGCTGGTAGATCGGCCGGGTGTAGACCTCGGCGCGCGGATGCTCGATCAGGTTCGCGATCACCTCGGCCACCTCGGAGACCGGCTGCGCGAACGGAAACTGCCGCGAGTCGATCCCGCCGTGGCGCGCGTTCAAGCCGAAGTCCGTCGCCACCACGCCCGGGATCACCGACG
>JANWLJ010000095.1 GCA_025450955.1 Polyangium sp. (in: bacteria)
CGGATCAGCGCGTCGAGGATCCGCGTGAGGTGCTCAAGCCCGGCCAGGACGTCAAGGCCGAGATCATCAGCATCGACGCGGCGGAGCGGAAGATCGGCCTGTCGATGAAGGCCGCCAGCCGCTCTGAGGAGCTGGCCGAGGCGCAGGGCTACACCGCCGGCACCTCGGGCGCGACCCTCGGTGACGTGTTCCGCTCGAAGCTGAAGGGGCTGTCGAAGAACGAGCAGGAGTAACACCCGATTCATCTCAATGACGCCCCGAAGCGGATGCTGCTTCGGGGCGTTTTGTTTTCGACCTTGGCGCGGGGTGGTGGTACATGGAGAAGCGCTCGGCCCTCTATGGATTTCTGGTGTTCGGCGGGCTGCTCGCGCTGTGCTTCCTGTTTTTGTTTCTCGCGCTCTCGGCGGTGTCCCCGTCGAGCGGCGAGAAGGAGTGGGGCGAAGGGCACGGGCCCAAGGTCGGCATCGTCGAGGTCAAAGGCGTGATCTCGAGCTCGCGCGCGGTGGTGGCGCGGCTCCACCAGCTTCGCGAAGACTCGGCCATCCGCGCGATCGTGGTGCGAATCAATTCGCCGGGCGGCGCGGTCGCGCCGTCGCAGGAGATCTTCTCGGCGATCCTGCGCGCGCGCAAATCGAAGAAGGTGGTCTGCTCGATGGGCACGGTGGCCGCCTCGGGCGGCTACTACATCGCCTCGGCCTGCGACAAGATCGTCGCCGCGCCGGGCACGGTCACCGGCTCGATCGGCGTCATCAGCGAGCTGCCGCACATCGACAAGCTGCTCGAGCTGGCGCGGGTGGAGGTCGACACCATCAAGTCGGGGCCGATGAAGGACATCGGCTCGCCGCTTCGGCCGATGACCGACGAGGAGCACGCCTTTTTCCAAAAGTTCGTCGACGGCGTCTACGAGCAGTTCCTCTCCGACGTCGCGACCGAGCGCAAAATAGACAAAGAGAAGCTGCGCAAGATCGCCGACGGGCGGATCTTCACCGGGAGCGAGGCGCTCAAGCTCGGGCTCATCGATCAGCTCGGCAACTTCGAGGACGCGCTCGACACCGCGCTCAAGCTGGCGGGCGTAAGCGGCGAGCCGCAGCCGGTGTTTCCGTCCGAGCCTGCGCGGGGCCTGATCGGAAACCTGGTGCGCGGCGCCGCCGAGTCTTTCGGGTCGCTGTCGCGAGGACGCGCCGTCGAGCTGCGCGATCCCCGGCTATGATCTGCGAATGACGTCCCCCGCTTTGCCCCCGGCTTCCGACGAACAGGCGCGCCTGCTCCCGTCGTGGCTCAGGCGATTCGCGCGGCTGTGGGGCCTCGCGCTGTTTCTGCTGTTCGTGTTGGTGGTGTTTCGTGCGGTGATCCTGCCGTTCGTGCTCGGCGTGCTGGTCGCCTACACACTCGGGCCGCTGGTCGCCGGCGTCTCGTCGCTCACGCTCGGGCGGCGGCGGATGCCGCGCGCCGGCGGCGTGCTGGTGGTCTACGTCGGGCTGACTGCGGCGGTGGCGCTGTTCGTCTACGCCTTCGTGCCGCCGATCTCGGCCGACGTGGCGCGCCTGTTTCGCGAGGCGCCGCGCTTCTTCACCACCGTCAAGCGCGACTACGTTCCCGAGGCCGACGCCTGGCTCGAACGCAACTTCCCGCGCGAGACGGCGCCCGAGCAGCCCGAGCCGCGCCCCGAGCGCAAGCTCCTGGTCAAAGAGATCAAGCCGGGCCAATACGAGATCAGCTTGGAGGGGCTCGCGCTCGAGGTCGACGAGGCCGGCCGCGGCCGCTACGTGATCGCGCCGCGCTCGGACGCCGACGAGAAGAAGCCGCGCCTGGCCGATATGCTCGGGCGCGCCGCCCAGGCGACCGAGAGCCAGATGAAGCAGGTGCTGCTGGTCGGCCAGCGCTTCGTCTCGAGCGTGTTCAAAGCGGTGGTGTGGTTCATCTTGACCTTCATGGTCGCGGCCTACCTGCTCGTCGACGCCGAGCGGGTGCTCGCGTTTCTGCGCTCGCTCGTGCCCGAGCCGCATCGTCCGGTGTTCGACGAGCTCATGCACGAGGTCGATCGCGGCGTGGCGGGCGTGATCCGCGGCCAGCTCATCATCTGCGCGATCAACGGCGTGCTCACCACCGTCGGGCTCCTCATCTTTCACGTCAAGTACGCGCTCCTCCTCGGCGTGCTCGCCGGGGCGATGAGCTTCATCCCGGTGTTCGGATCGATTTTGTCGTCGGTGCCGATCGTGACCATCGCGCTCGCGTCGGGAACCAGCGGAGTCGCGCTCGTCACCGGCGTCGAGGTGCTGTGCTGGATCTCCGCCATTCACCTGCTCGAGGCCAACGTCTTCAATCCGAAGATCATCGGCACCGCCGCCAAGATCCATCCGGTGGTGGTGGTGTTCGCGCTGCTCGTCGGCGAGCAGACCGGCGGGATCATCGGGGCCTTGCTCGCGGTGCCGGTCGCCTCCATCGTTCAAGCGGTGTTCGTCTATTTCTGGATCCATTTCCGGCGCCGCGCGCCGGCCGAGGTGACCTCATGAAGCGCGTCGCGATCGTGATCAGCTTTTTCCTGCTCGCCGCGTGCGCGCCCAAGACTCCCGAGGCGGTCGCCGATCATTTCGTCGATCTCTACTTCGTGGTGATCGATCAGAGGCGCGCGCTCGATCTGACGAGTGGGCTGGCGCGGCAGAAGCTCGAAGAGGAGCTCACGCTCGTCGAGAAGGTGCGGACCACCTACGATCAGGACCAGGCCAAGCCGAGCATCTTCTACGTGCGCCGCTCCTCGAAGGTGATGGGCGATCACGCCCGGCTCACCTACGACATCACCATCCGCCAGGGCCACGACGAGACGCTGCGCAACGCGCTGGTCTCGGTCGAGCGGATCGCCGGCAAATGGACGGTCGCCAACTTCATGGTGCGCGAGGGGCACCTCGAGGCG
Organism: Polyangium sp. (in: bacteria); assembly: GCA_025450955.1. Lineage (GTDB taxonomy): Bacteria > Myxococcota_A > Polyangia > Palsa-1104 > Palsa-1104 > JANWLJ01. The sequence goes on from JANWLJ010000095.1 coordinate 2,912, forward strand.
GCGCCGGGGACCTCGCCAACGAAACCGTGACGCTCCGGCCGGTGACCGAGTCGGCGATCGCGATCTCGTCGGCGCCGTCCGGAAGCCCGACCCGCACCGTGGTCTTGGCGGTCACGCCCGCGCGCACCATCTTGGCGAGCTTGCGCGCCTCGGGGGTCGCGTCCTCGCTCTCGGTGTCGGCGAGCAGCGGAAAATCGAAGCGGGTCTCGTCGAGCGTCTCGAGCGGCCGGCGCTTTTTGCGCGCGGTGGCGACGAAGCGGCCGCGATAGCGGGGCAGCGCGGTGGGCCTTTCGAACCGGCCGCGGGTCACCGACTCGACGGTGAGCCGACCGCCGCTCCACCCGAGCGCGAGATCGGCGTAGTCGGTCACCTGCGGCGCGGGCCGCGGGTGCGGAATCACCGGCGGCGCTGGCGTGCAGAAGATCGCGACTGCGAGAAGGATCAGCACAGCGCTAGCCTAGCGCGAATTGGCATCGGTGCGGACGGGTGCTAAAACCCTGTTGGTGTCGGCATGACCTCTTGCCCTCGATGCCGCCGCATGTTCGACGACGCGGTGCGCTTCTGTCCGGTTGACGGCGCGCGCGTGCAGCCGGCCGCCGGCGACGACGCCAACCTCGGACAGGTGCTGCTCGGGCAGTTCGAGGTCCGCGACGTGTGCGGCCGCGGGGCGATGGGCACCGTCTATCGGGCCTATCAGCGCAACATGGATCGCATCGTCGCGGTCAAGGTGCTGCGCCGGGAGCTTCTCAAAGAGCCGGAGGTGGTGCGGCGTTTTTTACGCGAGGCGCGCGCGTCGGCCAAGCTGCAGCACCCCAACATCGTGACCGTCCACCTGGTCGGCGAGACCGACGAAGGCGTGCCCTTCTTGGTGATGGAGCACGTCGACGGCGTCTCGCTCGAGGTGATCTGCGAGGCGCAGGGCGCGCAGCCGGTGGCGCGCACCCTCTCGCTCGGGCGGCAGATCGCGAGCGCGCTCGGCGAGGCGCACGACCACGGGATCGTCCACCGCGATCTCAAGCCCGCCAACATCCTCGTCACCGATCGCTCGCGCGTGCCTGACCTGGTCAAGGTGCTCGACTTCGGCATCGCCAAGCTGGTGCACGCGGCCGATCAGTCGGTGCTCACGCGCGAGGGGGTGATCTTCGGGACGCCGCACTACATCGCGCCCGAGCAGGCCACCGGCGGCGAGATCGATCACCGCGCCGATCTCTATTCGCTCGGGGTGATCCTGTTTCGGCTCGCCACCGGCCGCCTGCCCTTCGAGGGCTCGCAAGGGATGCAGGTGGTGCTCAAACATTTGCGCGACGCGCCGCCGCGGCCGCGCGCGCTCGAGCCGGAATTGCCGGGCGCCCTCGAGGAGCTGATCCTCGCCTGCCTCGCCAAAGATCGCGCCGCACGTCCGGAAGACACCGAGGCGGTGATCGCTGCGCTCGATCGGGTGGCGGCTCGATCGCACGAGCCGCGACCGCCGCTCCCCGCGAGCGCGCAGGTGCGGCGCGCGCCCTCCGCGCCGGCGCCTCCGACGGCGACCGCGACCGCGAGCGACGCCACCGGCAAGGTCAAGGTGGTCAGCTCCGTCGCAACCCCGTCGGCGAGCGGCTGGGGCGCGCGCCCGCTCTTCATCGGCAGCCTGCTCGCGATCGCGATCGGCAGCGGCGTCGGCGTGGTCGGCGCGATGCTCCGCGACCGGGTGGTGAGCCGGCCGGAGATCCCGGCGCCGGTCGGGATCGCTCCGCCGCAAGAGCCGGTCGAGCCGGTCGCTCCGCCCGCGACGCCGGTCGAACAGACCGCGTCGGAGCCGCCGCCCGTCGAGGATTCTCCTCCGGCGGCGCCGGAGCCGACGCTCGTCGAGGAGCACCTGCTCGCCGAAGGCGGGGTGACGCTGCGCTGCGGGCTCGAGCGTGCGGCGGCGCTCGGGCGATCGAGCGCGCTCGTGGCGACGCTGTCGACCGCGCACGGCGCGGTCTTGGGCGCGGTGCAGGCCGAGGTGCGCGCGCCCGACGGAAAACAGGAGCGGCTGATCTTTCATCCCGCGCCCGACGGCCCCTATCGCGCCGACTACACCTTCGCCGCGCCCGGCCGCTACCGGCTGCGGGTGACCGCCACCACGCCCGCGGAGCCGACGCCGCTCGCGCTCGCTTTCGATCTCGCGGTGGCGCAGCCCCATCACGCGGCGAAGGTCGCCCGCCGCGCGCGCCATCACTCGGACGACGATCTGCCGGTGACGGTGGTGCCGCCCGATCCCGCGCCGGCCCCGGCCCCGGTGGCGATCCCTCCGGCGACCGAGAGCCCGCCGCCGATCATCACCGCGCCCGCGCCGCCCGGCGACCCGAATCCGCAGCCGCTCGATCCCTACAGCGACGGCCGTTAGCCATCTCTACCGTCCGCGAAATTCAGGTTTGCGCTTTTCGCCAAAGGCGCGCAGCCCCTCTTGCACGTCGTCGCTCTTCGAGCAGGTGGCCTGCGCGTCGGCCTCCCACGCCAGCATCTCGGCGAGCTCGCGCTCGAGCGCGCGATGAAGGCCGCCCTTGGTGAGCGCCATCGCGACCGGCGGCCCGTCGGCCAGTCGCCGCGCGTAGGCATGTCCTTCGGAGGCGACCTGCTCCGGCGCGCACACGCGCGAGACGAGCCCGATCGCCTCGGCGCGCGTACCGTCGACGATCTCGGCGCTCATCAAGAGATCCATCGCCCGGCCGGGGCCGACCGCGCGCGAAAGCAGCCACGACATCCCGAAGTCGCTTGTGAGCCCGATCTTGTGAAACACCGCGCCGAGCCGCGCGTTCGACGCGGCGATTCGCACGGCGCAGGCGAGCGCGAGCGACAGCCCGGCGCCGACCGCCGCGCCCTCGATGATCGCCACGATCGGTTTTTGCAGCGCGCGAAAGGTGAGGACCACCTGCGCGTCCGAGAGCAGCTCGGCGCGCCGCACGTGTCTCGGCAGCGCGAGCCGCTCGGGCATCGACTTGAGATCGCCGCCGGCGGAAAAATTGCCGCCCGCGCCGGTCACCACCAGCGCGCGCACCTCGGGATCCGCCTCCGCGCGCCGGGCCAGCTGGTCGAGCGCGCGCCACTCGGCGGGGCCGAGCGCGTTTCTCACCGCGGGCCGATCGATCGTGAGGGTCGCCACCCGATCGCGCCCTTGATAACGAACCGTCTCGACGTCGCTGGCAGCGGTCATCTCAAAAGCTCCGAGTAGGCCTGCAGCGTGGCGCCGGGGGCGAGCTCGAGCAGCGCCGCCTCGCACGCCGCGTCGGTGGCGCCGGTGAAGGTGAGCTCGAAGTCGCGGCTTATGCCGCCCGGGAGCTCACCTGGCGCGGGAGTGATCGCCGCCGGGCCGAGCGCGCCGCTTTGGCCGATGAGCCGCGCGCGATCGAGCGAGAGCGGGGCCGCGCCGCC